>NZ_JBSXNH010000074.1:0-6525 GCF_056857535.1 Vreelandella sp. L-25 | reverse complement strand
TTATCGCCGTAAAAGTCCCACAGTGGGGATTTTTACGGTGGCGAACCAACTCATATCCCCCAGGTCTCACATCGTCTCCACAGACGTAACTTTCCGAGTGCCCCTCGGTAGGTCGTGTCGACGTGAGTAGTATAGCACTGTACAAATCATCAGCAAGGGCATCCTGCGGATGCCGCGCTATCCATCCGCTCACTAAAAGTAAGCGGTTTTTCGCGCTGATTGATCACACCTATAAGCACATTGAGCTAACCGGTTCATCCGAAAAAGGGATTGAGGAAGCCGTGCAGAACGCCCTGGCGAAAGCCTCCGAAAGCGTTCAAAACATGCGCTGGCTCGAAGTCACCGACACCCGAGGCCATATTGAAGATGGCCGCGTGGCCCACTGGCAAGTGACCGTCAAAGTCGGCTTCACTCTGGAGTAATTCCCTACCTGCTTTTCGACGGCGGCTGGTTTACACTGGCCGCCGTCTTTGTTGCAGCGCACACCGCGTGCTGATAAAACGTTGGCGCTTATAACGGAACCGATGCTTAGCGATGAAAATCATCATTCTCGGCGCCGGCCAAGTCGGCGGCACCCTGGCGGAGCACCTTGCCCGCGAGGAGAACGACATCACCGTCGTCGATACCGACGGCGCAAAACTGCGCGAGCTGCACACCAAGCTGGATATCCGCACGGTGACCGGCGCAGGCTCCTACCCCATTGTGCTACGCCAGGCGGGCTGCGAAGACGCCGATATGCTGATCGCGGTGACCAACACCGACGAGATCAATATGATCGCCTGTCAGGTGGCCCATACGCTGTTTCGCACCCCCACCAAAATTGCCCGGGTGCGCTCCACCGCTTACCTCACTCGTAAGGGCCTGTTTGCCCACGAAGCGATCCCCATCGACGTGCTGATCAGCCCCGAGCAGGTGGTCACCGACCACGTGCGCCGCTTGATTGAGCACCCGGGCGCGCTACAGGTACTGGAGTTTGCCGGGGGTTTAGTGCAGCTGGTGGCAGTGAAAGCCTTCTACGGCGGCCCGCTGGTGGGCCAGGATTTGGCCTTTTTGGGCAAGCATATGCCCAACGTGGAAACCCGCGTGGCGGCGATTTATCGCCGCAACCGGCCGATCATTCCCCGGGGCGACACGGTGATTGAAGCCGACGACGAGGTGTTCTTTTTGGCCGCCCGCCGGGATATTCGCGCCGTAATGAGCGAACTGCGTAAGGTGGAGCGGGACTTCCGCCGCGTGGTGATTGCCGGGGGCGGCAATATCGGCGAACGGCTGGCGGAGCACTTAGAGCACAGCCATCAGGTGAAGATCATCGAGCACAGCCTGGAGCGCTGCACCACGCTTTCCGAGCGGCTGGATCGCACCGTGGTGCTCCACGGCAGCGCCACCAGCAAGCGGCTGCTGGAAGAGGAGAACATCGAAGACTGCGATATCTTCTGCGCGCTGACCAACGACGACGAAGTGAATATCATGTCGTCGCTGCTCGCCAAGCGGCTGGGGGCTAAGAAGGTGCTTACCCTCATCAACAACGCCGCCTACGTGGATTTGGTGCAGGGCGGCGATATCGACATTGCTATTTCCCCTCAGCAGGCCACCATCGGCAGCCTGCTGACCCACGTGCGCCGGGGCGATATCGTCAATGTGCACTCGCTGCGCCGGGGTGCGGCGGAGGCCATCGAAGCGATTGCCCATGGCGATAAGCAGTCGTCCAAGGTGGTGGGCCGTACCATCCGCGAGATCGACCTACCCGACGGCACCACCATCGGCGCCATCGTGCGGGGCAAAGAGGTCATTATCGCCCATGGCGACGTGCGGGTGGAAAGCGGCGACCATATCATTCTGTTTGTGATCGATAAGCGGCGTATTCGCGACGTTGAGCGCCTGTTCCAGGTCGGATTAACGTTTTTCTAAGGAGCCGGCCAGCGTATGAGACAACCACCACTATGAGTTTGCGGGTCATTCTACGTATTTTGGGCCTGCTGCTGATGCTTTTCAGCCTAACGATGCTGCCCCCCATGCTCATGTCGCTCTGGTTTCGAGACAGCGTCTGGCACGCGTTCATGAGCGGCATTGGGATTACCGTCATGACGGGGCTGTTTCTCTACCTGCCCAACCGCCGTGCTCACAAAGAGCTACGTATCCGTGACGGCTTTATTATCGCCGCGATGTTCTGGACGGTACTGGCCCTATTTGGTTCTCTGCCGCTCATGCTGTTTGGCGAAGGCTCACTGAGCATTACCGATGCGGTCTTTGAGTCGTTTTCCGGCCTGACGACCACCGGTGCCACAGTGATTACCGGCATCGATTTTTTACCGGAATCGGTGCGCTATTATCGCCAGCAGCTGCAGTGGCTAGGTGGTATGGGGATCGTGGTACTGGCCGTGGCTATTTTGCCTACCCTGGGCGTGGGAGGGATGGCCCTTTACCGCACCGAAATTCCAGGGCCATTGAAAGACTCCAAGCTAACCCCACGAATTACCGAAACCGCTAAAGCGCTCTGGTATATCTACGCAACGCTCACGTTTGCCTGCATGGTCGCCTATATGCTGGCGGGGATGAGCTGGTTTGATGCGCTGGGGCACAGCTTCTCCACCGTCGCCATCGGCGGCTTTTCAACCCACGATGCCAGTATTGGCTACTTTAATAGCGCCGCCATCGAACTTATTTGCATTAGCTTTATGCTGATCTCTGCCTTCAGCTTTAGCCTGCACTTTATTGCCTGGCGGGAAAAACGCTTACTGCACTACTTCCAGGACCCGGAAGCGCGCTTTCTTATGCTGTTTTTAGCCGGGCTCACCACGATTACCGTGATTACCCTGTGGCTCACCGACACCTACGATGACATCGTTGGGCTGCGCCATGCGCTGTTTGAGGTTGTCTCGGTCGCCACCACCGCAGGCTTCGCCGTGGCGGACTTTTCCGGGTGGCCGGGCGCACTACCGTTTCTGCTGTTTGTGGCCGCTTTTGTCGGCGGATGCTCCGGCTCTACCGCTGGGGGGATGAAGGTCATCCGTATTATCCTGATCTTGAAACAGGGCATGCGCGAAGTCATGCGGCTCATTCACCCCAATGCCGTGATTGCCGTTAAAGTCGGCAAAGTGAGCGTTCCCGATAGCATCGCCCAGGCCGTGTGGGGATTTTTCTCTGCCTATGTGATGCTGTTCTTTTTGATGCTGGTGGGCGTGATGGCGACGGGGGTCGATCAGGTAACGGCGTGGTCGACCGTTGGCTCTGCACTGAACAACCTGGGCCCTGCGCTGGGCGAAGCCAGCAGCCACTATGGCGACTTACCAAGCCTTGCCAAATGGATCTTAGTACTGGCCATGCTGCTGGGCCGCTTGGAAATTTTTACGGTACTGGTGCTGTTTACCCCGGCTTTTTGGCGCCGTTAAACGCGCATCACTCGTTACTTTTTTGTTGAGACTTTTTAATGAATCAAGATGATGCAACACCGCTGGCCCAGGAAAGCAGTTCCCTCCCAGCTACCAGCGGCCCGCTGAAAACCATTCAGGTGGGCGGCACGTACTACACCCTGCTAGGCACCGCCCACGTCTCTGCCGAGAGCGCCAACGACGTTCGCCAACTGATCGACAGCGGTCACTTCGATGCCGTCGCCATTGAGCTGTGTGACGCCCGTCACCACAGCATGGACAACCCAGACGCCATGGGCGAGCAGGACTTGTTTCAGGTGTTCAAGCAAGGCAAAGCGGGCATGGTGGCGGCGAGCCTGGCGCTCGGTGCCTTTCAGCAACGGATCGCCGAGCAGTCCGGTATTCAGCCGGGGGCTGAGATGCGTGCAGCCATTGAAGAGTGCCGTACGCGCAACCTGCCGCTACTGCTGGTAGACCGAGATGTCGGCATCACTTTGAAACGCATTTATCGCAACGTGCCTTGGTGGCAGCGCTTCTCGCTGTTTTCAGGGCTGATTGGCAGCGTGCTTTCTCGCCAGGATGTCTCCAAAGAGGACATCGAAAAGCTCAAAGAGGGTGACATGCTAGAGGCCACCTTCAGCGAGTTTGCCGCTGAATCCGAAGCGCTCTACACGCCCTTAATTCGCGAGCGTGACCGCTATATGGCGCTGCGTTTGGCGGAGGAAGCGCCGCCTGGGCGCTACCAGAACGTGCTGGTGGTATTGGGCGCTGGACACTTGAAAGGCACGGGCGAGCACTTGGAAACACCGCTGCCGGACAACCCCACGGTGGAGCGTGAGTCTCTCGAAGCCACACCGCCCCCTTCCAAACTGTGGAAAGCCGCCCCCTGGCTGATTACGGCGCTCGTCATTACCGGTTTTGTGGTGGGCTTTTCACGCAATACCGACCTTGGCTGGCAGCTGGTCATCGAGTGGTTCTTGATTAACGGCATTCTGTCTGGCGGCGCGACGATTGCGGCGCTTGCTCACCCGGTCACGGTGATTGCTACCTTCTTCGCTGCACCACTTACATCGCTTAACCCCACCATTGGCGCGGGCTTTGTAGCGGCGGGGGTCGAGCTGTATATGCGCAAGCCCAAGGTGCGCGACTTCTCCACCCTGCGCCATGATGTGACGCAGTTAAAAGGTTGGTGGCAGAACCGTGTCTCTCGCACCCTGCTGGTGTTTATCTTAGCCACCGTAGGTTCTGCCATTGGTACCTGGGTGGCAGGCTTTAGAATTGCAGGCGCGCTCTTTGGCAGCGGCGCGGCGTGAACAGCGTTAAACAAGCCCCCTGGCAGGCGGATGCGCTGCTTCTGCTCGTCACCGCCTTGGCTGCGGGTGGTTGGATTTTTTCTAAAGAAGCGCTGGCAGGCATGCCGCCCTTATTGTTTATAGGGACGCGCTTTTTATTGGCGGGGTTGATACTACTGGGATTTGCTTGGCCCACGCTGCGCAAAATGCCCGCCCGTAGAATACAGCGCGGGCTGCTGGTCGGCGTGTTATTTAGTGCGGCCATTGCGTTTTGGGTATTAGGGCTGCACCACTCCAACCATTTAGGCGAAAGCGCGTTTATCAATAGCCTCGGTATCTTATTGGTACCGGTGGTGGCACGGCTGCTGTTTGGCGACCGCCCGCCTCGCTCCACCTGGGTCGCGCTACCCGTGGCGCTGCTTGGGTTTGCCCTGCTATCGCTCAACGCAGGCTTTAATATCGAAGCCAGCCAGCTGCTGATGGCCTGCGCCGCCCTCTGCTTTGCACTGCTGATCAACGTCAATACCCGCGTGGTGCGTAACGTTCCCGCCCTACCTCTCACCACGCTACAACTCATCTCAGTGGGCGTGGTGCTGACCAGCCTATCACTGGTAGTGGAACACCAGCCGCTGGCACTGAACAAATCGATTCTGGGTTGGTTTATGGCCTGTGTACTGCTGGCAAGCTCACTGCGTTTCTTCTTGCAGATTAAAGCTCAGAGCATGACCACGCCAAGCCATGCAGCGGTCATTTTGATGTTAGAGGCGGTATGGACTGCACTGATAGCGGCATGGTGGTTTGGCGAAACCATGAGCGTACTTCAGTTACTGGGCTGCAGCCTGATTTTCACCGCGCTACTGATTAACCGCTGGTATTGGGTGCGCAAAGTCCTGTTACGCTGGTTGCCGGGCCAAACCCCTTAACGCTCCTACTGTTGCCTGTCTAACAGCCGCTGCATAGCAGGGGTGGGCTCGGCAATCTTGCGGTAGTAGCGGCTTTCCGCATAGCTATCGTTGAACACATCAAAGTAGTCATCCAGCACGCTTGCCGCCGTTTCATCACCGCTCTGGCGCAGCAGCTCAATCGCTACCTCGGCGGTGCACAGATGCGCTTTCGAGGCGGGCTTGCGCAGCCGGTAGCGGGTCTCCCGCTCGGTGCGCAGCGGCAGTACCGGCAGTGCATCCAGGTAAGGGCTTTTGCGGAACATGCGCCGCGCCTGTCGCCAGGTGCCATCCAAAATGATGAATACCGGTATGCGCGCCTGCTGCTTGGCGGCATGCACCGCGTCAATATCCACCACGCGGTCGGCGTAATCTGGCTGGTCATCAGGAAAAATCACGAACGGCGCATAGCGCGGATCTTGCAGCAGCGCGGCCAGCGCCTCGTCCGGCGCCGTGCGATACCAGGTAAATACGCGGGTGTTGGTGAGTACATCGCCAATCAAACGCCCGGTATTGGTCGGTTTGTAGTGTTCAATAGAGTGGGTCAGCAGCCACACCTGAGCGTCGCTCTCCGCCTTCACCTGATACGGGCAGAGGCAGTTCAGCTCGGGCAAGTTGCAGCCTTCGCAGCGTTTGACGAAGCTGCCCCGCGCTTTGAATTCACGCCGAGGCGGGCGCGGATGCCCGGTGGCCGGGTCGCGGTCGGTCATTGCATCATGCTCAGGGGGCAGCGAGGTCGCGTCAGGCATCTGCGCTCCAGTGGGTCGTCAAAGGACGCAGAGTTTGACATCCTCCCCTCCCTCAGCTTGCGCTGCCGTCTAGCGACGGAAAGGAAGGGGATTCCCAGGTTGTTACCTTCCTGGTTTCTGCTTCCAAGACGATTGCCCGAGGGAATGGCTTGGTTATCGCCGTAAAAGTCCCACA
>NZ_JBSXNH010000073.1:0-50184 GCF_056857535.1 Vreelandella sp. L-25 | reverse complement strand
CCGCTGTTTTCAGCGAGTGAAGCGAGCGATCTAAACAACAAGACGGCTCTAACTTCCTGACAAACCAGAGGTTTTCAACCTCCTTCACCGCTGGTAACGCTTGGCGTCCCCGGCAGCGGATGCGTACTTTACGGATTCGCGGCCGGGTTGGCAAGCGCTAATTATCAAATAGTCGAAAAAAGTTTCTGCCGCCTTACTTGCCCTCTTTTATAGAGCAATGGAAACCGCTTCGGCACGTCTAGTTTGGCGGTTACACTTAGCACTTTATACAGCGCCACCTTCACCCACGCCCACTAAAGATGAGGTCCATGATGAGCCAGCACCTATTAACTGTCGATTCATTAAGCCGCGAGAGCGTTGATCACTTGTTACGCGTGGCGGCACGCATGGAGCCGATTGCTAGCCGTCGCCAAGTCACGCGGGTGTTGGAAGGTGCAGTGTTGGGCAACCTGTTTTTTGAAGCGAGTACTCGCACACGGGTGAGCTTTAATGCCGCGTTCTGCCGACTGGGGGGAAGCGTGTGCGACACCACAGGCTTTACCTTCTCTTCCATGGCCAAGGGCGAGTCGCTTTACGACACCAGCCGTGTAATGAGCGGCTACTGCGATGCGATTGTGATGCGTCACCCAGACCAAGGTTCGGTAGCCGAATTCGCCGCCGCCACCCATGTGCCCGTCATTAATGGTGGCGATGGCCCAGGCGAGCACCCAAGCCAAGCCCTGCTGGACCTTTATACGATTGATAAGGAGTTTCAGCGATTAGGCAAACGCTTAAGCGGGGCGCATATTCTGCTGACCGGTGATTTGAAATACGGTCGCACGGTGCATTCGCTGATTAAGCTGCTGTCACTCTATGACCCGCTGCGTATTACGCTGGTGTCGCCACCAGGGCTGGAGATGCCTTCTTACTTAATTGATCTAGTGGCTTCTCGCGGGCATCGCATTGAGCAACGCGACTCACTGGCCAGTGACTTTGCCGATTTGGATGTGGTGTACACCACCCGCATTCAGAAAGAGCGCTTTACGGATGAAATGAACGAGAGTTTCCAGGGGCTTTCCGACGACTTTATGGTCAACCGTGATTTTCTTGACCAGCGCTGTAGCCAAAGCACGATCGTGATGCACCCGCTTCCCCGCGATAGCCGCCCAGGCGCTAATGATTTGAACGTCGATTTGAACGGCGATCCACGGCTGGCGATTTTCCGCCAAACCGATAATGGTATCCCCATGCGGATGGCGATTTTTGCCACGCTGCTAAAAGTGGATGACCTGATTGAGAAAGACCTGCGCCCGGTCCGCTGGTTCGTGCCTTCCCAAACTGGCACCCTGGACCGTTAATACGGCGGTGGATTAGTAAGCGCTCCGTCCGCCAGGAAGGCCTTCCTGGTGGGCGAACCAACCTTCCAAAATTAACACCGCGGCAATACCGTCTACGCTCTCTTCTCGGTAGTTACCTCGGTGGCCCGCCGTGTGGGCAATCCGCTTGGCTTCTTGAGTCGAGCCACGCTCATCGACCATCTCACAGGGTTTGCCGTAGCGGCCATGCAAGCGATTGCCGAACTTACGCGCCCGGGTACTCATAAGCGACTCAGTCCCATCCATATTGAGCGGCAAGCCGACGACGAACAGATCTGGCTGCCACTCTTCAATAAGGCGTGTGACCACGTTCCAGTCAGGAATGCCGTCACGGGCGGGCAGCGGCGTCAGCTCCCGCGCACTGCGCAGCAGCTCGTTACCCACGGCGACGCCAATGCGCCGCGTTCCAAAATCAAACGCCAAGATCAGGCGCTGCCCGTTATCTGCCATCCCACTTACGCCTCATCCAACCGCACGCTTATGCATGCCCTGCGTTGCGCGTCATTAGGTTTAAATCAACCCCGAGAATACCGGCGGCGGCCGTAAGGCGCTCGGCTGGAGGCGTATCAAACAGCACGCTGCTTTGGCCCTCTACCGTTAGCCAGGCGTTCTCTTTCAGCTCATCCTCTAGCTGACCCACTTCCCAACCTGCACAGCCTAAGCACACCAGAAAGTGTTCGGGGCCAGTGCCATCCGCCAGCGCTTGGAGAATATCCATGGAGGTAGTGAGCGCAATGCCATCTTCCACCTGGATGCTGGAGTCCCACGCTTGGCTGTCGCCAACGTGAAGAATAAAGCCGCGATCTTTATGCATGGGGCCGCCGTAGTAGACCGGCGCATTACGGTGGGGACTGTCGTCACCGCCGAGTGAGAGCTGCTCAAACAGCGCATCCAGGGTAATTTCCAGCGGGCGGTTGGCAATCACGCCCATACAGCCATTGTGGTCATGGTCACATAAATAAATCAGGCTGCCCGTGAAATTAGGGTCTTCCATGTGGGGCAGCGCCATCAAAAAGTGGTGTTTTAAGCTTTGCATGCGTCTCCTACGGCTTGCCGATGGCTCGGCAAGCCTTACGTCATTTGGCGAATAGAACGTTCACCGATTAGGCCAAGCGACGTTCGATAGCGTCTAACAGCATTCCGGAAATATCGGTGCCGCGTTGATCGTCGATCTCACGGACACAGGTGGGGCTGGTGACGTTGATCTCGGTAATGTAATCACCGATGACATCCAGGCCGACAAACATCAGACCCTTCTCACGAATCATCGGCTGCACCTGTTGAATCAACCAGTGGTCGCGCTCGGTCAGTTCGCGGCTCACACCGCGACCGCCTGCGGCTAGATTGCCGCGGGTTTCGCCCGCCGAAGGGATTCGCGCTAGGCCAAACGGCACCGGCTCGCCATCGACCAAAAGAATCCGCGTATCGCCATCCTTGATTTCCGGCAGGTAGCGCTGAGCCATGATTTGGCGCTGGCCACGCAGCGTCAGTTGCTCAATCACCGCGCCAATATTGCGGCCATCGGGGCCGATATGAAAAATGCCCGTGCCACCCATGCCGTCGAGTGGCTTGAAAATCACATCGCCGTGCTCGGCATGAAAGGCGCGCAGTACATCATCACGGCTCGCCACAACCGTCGGCGCGCAGCACTGGGGAAACTGCTGGGCAAAGAGCTTCTCATTACACTGCAACAGCGCAGCAGTGGGGTTTACCACCAGCACGCCCTCGCGCTCGGCAAAGCCCAGCAGATGCACCGCGTTAATAAACTCCGCATCCACCGGCGGGTCTTTCCGCATCAGCACCACATCCAGCTCGGCCAACGGACGCTGAATCGCCTCGCCCAGGTCGTACCAGTGCTCTGGGTTACGGTGCACGGTGAGTGGACGCATCCGCGCGTAGGCTTTGCCCGCCTGTAAGAACAGGTCGTCCTGCTCCATGTAGTGCAGCGTATAGCCGCGCTCTTGAGCGGCCCACAGCATGGCTAAGGTGGTGTCTTTCTTGTACGCGATGTCGCTGATGGGATCCATCACCACACCGAGATGCAACGTTGATTGGCTCATCGAAATACAGTCCATGCAGGATCAATAAGTCATCAGTATGCCGCACTGCAGGCACGGCTCCAACCGCGGCTATTGATCCGCCGGGTCGGAGAGCGCACCGGGCACTAGGCGGATCGCATCTGGCGCCAGAGTGATTAGCTGCTGCTTATAGAGACGGCCAATCGCCTGCTTAAAAGCGCTCTTGCTAACTCCCAAGCGGGTTTTGATATCGTGCGCCGAGCTTTTATCACCCAGCGGCAGATAGCCGCCGCTCTCACGCAGCGCTTTCAGCACTTTATCACCCACCACATCCAGGCGGGCCGCGCCGGGCGGTAGCAGTGAAATATCCACTCGACCATCCTCGCGGCGCTGTTTCACAAAGCCTTTCAGCGACTGCCCACGGCGCAGTGGCTGAGTAATATCGTCCTGGTAGATCAGCCCCCAGTAGCGGTGATTGACCACTACTTTCATACCTAAGTCCGTGCGGTCGGCTACCACCACATCGACTTCGTCGCCTTTCTCTAATGCCCAGGCATCGTCCGTTAAAAAACGGTCAAGACGCATGGTAGCGACCGGCCGCCCCTGGTCGTCGCTATACAACATCACCAGCACCCGCTTACCGGGGTCGGGACGAAAGCGCTGCTCGCTATAGGGCAGCAGCACGTCTTTGGGCTGCCCCCAACGCAGAAAGGCTCCGGTACTGTTCACCGCCGTCACGGTTAAATAGGCCACATCGCCCAGTTGGGCAGATGCATCGCTGGCGGATCGGGGGGTGGAGTGTGACTCACGGACCATGGGTGCCGTCCTTACAAGAAGTAGATCTTCATTATGGTACCTTGCCTAGGCAAGGCAAAGCGGCGTCGAATGACGCCAGCGCTGGGTACAAAAAAACCGCCGCCGCAACAAACACGGCAGCGGTTTGATAGTAAGCGCTTACAAATCGCCGAAGTGGTGCTGCAGCAGCGTGAGCGCGACCACAGGAGCCGTTTCGGTGCGTAGCACCCGTGGCCCCAGCGTCAGTGGCGTAAAGTGGCTGGCGATAGCGGCCTGAATATCCGTATCGCTTAAGCCGCCCTCTGGGCCAATCAACAGTGCGGCGGACGCGGGACGCTCTGGCTGAGCAAAGCCGTTACCTGTCGCTAAGTGCAGCATCAAGCGCAGCGGCTCTTGGCGCTCGGCCAGCCACTCACCTAACGCCTGCGGAGGGTGAACAGGCGGCACCACTGCCCGGCCGCTCTGTTCGCAGGCACTGGCCGCCACGGCCTGCCAGTGCGCCAGCTTTTTCTCTTCGCGGTCGCCTTTCAAACGCACATCGCCCCGCTCGGTATACAGCGGGGTAATCGCCGCCACACCAAGCTCAACGGCTTTTTGAATGGCGTAATCCATGCGGTCGCCCTTGGAAATCGCTTGCCCAAGATGCACCGCCAGCGGCGACTCGCCACTGCCTGACCACACCGCCTCAACAGTAACAGTGGTGTGCTTACGCCCCACCTCCGCCAGCCGAACACCCGCCTCTTGGCCTGCGCCATCAAACAAGATCAGCGGCGCGCCTTCGCCCATGCGCAGCACGCGGGTAACGTGCTTAGCAGGGCCCTCAGGTAGCGTTAAGGTAGCGCCCGCTGACAGCTCAGCAGGCACATAGAGACGCGGCATTTTGCCGTGTAGCGCGATCCAACCAGCGGCGTTTAGCGAACCCGACATAGCTTAGTGCGTGTTCTCAGCCGCTTGGCTTGCCTGCTGCGCTTCGCGCTGCTTGCGCTGGGCGTACATGGCTTCGAAGTTGACCGGCGCCAGCATCAGCGGCGGGAAACCTCCACGGTTGACCAGGTTGTCAACACACTCACGGGCGTACGGGAACAGCAGGTTAGGGCAGAACGCACCCAGCGTTTGCTCAAGCTGTGCGCCTTCGATGCCGGAAATACGGAACAGGCCCGCCTGCTCGACTTCTGCCAAAAACGAGGTGGTGCCAGTTTCGCTGTCGTTGACCTGCGCGGTCACTTTGACGACCACTTCATACTGGTCGTCGGCCACTTTCTGGCTGGTGGTGTTCAGGTCCAGATTCACCTTCGGCTTGAACGCCTGCTTGAACACAGAAGGAGAGTTCGGCGCTTCAAAGGAAATGTCTTTCACGTAAATACGCTGTAAAGAGAATTTCAGCTGGGGCTTTTCGCCTTCTGCGGCACCTGCCTGCGGGGTGTTGTTATCTTCCGCCATGGGAGACTCCTCGTTATTCATTCAATAAAAAAGCGTGCGGCCCAGAGGCCGCTTTCGTCGTTTACTTCTTCACTACGGGAAGACCATCGGCCTGCCACTGCATCATGCCGCCGCGCAGCTTCATCGCCCGTTCAAAGCCCGCTTTTTCCAGCTTTGCCTGGGCAGCGCCCGAACTTTGACCATGCTTGCACACCACGATGATCGGCTGGCTCTTCACTTTCTCCAGCTCGTTCATGCGGCTATCCAGGCTGCTTTGGGGAATGTTGCGAGCGCCAGCGATATGTCCGGCTTTGAAGTCTTTGCTCTCACGAATGTCCAGCACCACCGCGTCTTCGCGGTTGATGAGCTGAGTGGCCTGGGTAGAGGACACCGCATTCGAGGAGGCGCTACGCGTTTCATAAACAATCCACGCTATGAGCACCAGCAAAAATGCCCCCACGAGGAGGGGGTGGTTCATTACGAATTCGAACAGCTGATCGATCATCGCGAACACAATCTCTTGGTCTATGCAGAAAAAAGCGGCCTAACCGCCCTCAGAAACGCGACAAGTATACACGTCACAGGGCATACCGCGCAGGCCATGACGCCCGACGGCTGCCTGCGTTATGATGCCCCAAGCGCGCGCCTGTCGCGACCCCGATTATCAGGTGTTGTCTGAAAACTGGCTGAGCCGCCCTCACCAGCGTTTCAAACTGCACCTCACGTCGCTTGGCTGACTCAAATACGAGGGAATTTTCAATGACAACACCTGCACCGCGCCCCGTTGCGCTGATTATCCTAGACGGCTACGGCCACAACCCCGACAACGCCTACAACGCTGTCGCTGCGGCCAACACCCCAGTGATGGACGCGCTATGGGCCAACCGCCCTCACGCCTTCGTGCATACCGATGGCCGTCATGTGGGGCTACCCGACGGCCAGATGGGCAACTCCGAAGTCGGCCATATGAACCTGGGTGCCGGGCGTATCGTTTACCAGGACTTCACGCGCATCACCAAAGCCATTGAAGATGGCGACCTGGATACCAACGAGGTGCTCACCAAGCCTATCGACGCAGCAGTCGCCAATGGCCGTGCCGTGCATCTGCTGGGCCTACTCTCTCCAGGCGGTGTCCACAGCCACGAAGACCACTTTATCGCCATGGCCGAGCTGGCAGCGCGGCGCGGTGCCCAGCGCATCTACGTGCACGCCTTTCTAGATGGCCGGGATATGCCGCCGCAAAGCGCACTGGCGTCTATCGAGCGCGCCAACGCTCGCCTTTCAGAACTGGTCGGTGCCGATAACGGTTTTGTGGCTTCCATCATTGGCCGCTTCTTCGCCATGGACCGCGACAACCGCTGGGAGCGCGTTGAACAAGCCTACCGCCTGCTCACCGACGGCCACGCCGATCACACCGCCACCAGCGCGGAAAGCGGACTACGCGACGCCTACCAGCGCGGCGAAACCGACGAATTTGTGGCGGCGACCAGCGTGCCGATTAACGGTAACGCCATCACATTACAAGATGGCGACGCAGCGATATTCCTAAACTTCCGCTCCGACCGCGCTCGTGAGCTGACCCGCGCCTTCACCGATGCAGAGTTCACCGGCTTTGAGCGCCGTGCGCGCCCAACGCTTGCCGGTGATGGCTTGGTCATGATGACGCGTTACGCAGCGGACATCGCCGCGCCAGCCGCGTTTCCGCCCATCGACTTAACCGACACCCTAGGCGAAGTGGTCGCTAAGCGCGGCCTCACCCAACTGCGGATTGCCGAAACAGAGAAGTACCCCCACGTGACGTTCTTCTTCTCCGGCGGTAACGAAGCTGAGTACGAAGGTGAAGAGCGCATCCTGGTGCCGTCGCCTCGTGATGTGAAAACCTACGACGAAAAGCCGGAAATGAGCGCCTATGAGATTACCGATAAGCTGGTAGAAGCCATTGATAGCGGCCGTTTCGATCTCATGGTGTGCAACTACGCCAATGGCGACATGGTAGGCCACACTGGGGATTTCGACGCCGCCGTGAAAGCGATTGAGACCGTCGATATTTGCGTTGGCCGCGTGGTGGAAGCGATTGAGCGCGCGGGCGGTGCCTGCCTGATCACTGCCGACCACGGCAATGCCGAGCAGATGGTTCACCCGGAAACCGGTGCACCGCAAACTGCCCACACCACCTTTGTGGTGCCGCTAGTGTACGTTGGTGAGCGCGCCGCCCAGCTCGAAGATGGCCGCCTGTGTGACCTTGCCCCCACGCTGCTGACCATGATGAATCAGCCACAGCCTGAGGCGATGACCGGAACTCCGCTGCTGCGCTTCGAGTAATGCCCATGTGGCAACGGCTAGCTCGAACGGCCTTATTAACGACGGCCTTGCTAACGCTGGGCTATTCGTCAACGGCGATGGCACAACAGGACGAACAGGCTGCCAGAGAGCAACTTGACGCCATCGGCCAAGAAATTGATGCTATGGTCAAGCGGCTGAGCGCCACGGACCAAGCGCGGGACAGCGCCCAGCAAGAGCTAAGGGAAGTGGAAACAGAGCTGGCCCAGACCCACCAGCGGCTGGACCAGCTACAGGCCGAGCGACGCCAGCTCGCCGATGAAACCACCCAGCTACGCCAGCACCGCGAACGCTTAGAGGGTGAACGCGATGCCCAGTACGCCGCGCTAGGTCAGCAGCTTGCCGCGCTTTACCGGCTGGGGCCAACGCCCCAGCTGAAGCTGCTGCTCAACCAAAGCGATCCCGCTGAACTTGACCGCATGCAGGCCTACTTAAACCGGCTAACACAGGCGCGCCAGCAGCGCTTGACCGATATCGCCCGTCTGGATACCGCGCTTGTGGATACCGAGCAGGCGCTGGCCGAGCGCCAGACCCGGCTGGATGCCCTGGCGGACGAACTGGAAGCGCAAAGCGCGCTGCTGGCCCGCCGTACCGAGGAGCGGCGCAGCGTCGTGACCACGCTGGATGATCGTTACGAGAGCGAAGCCGACCGCCTGGCCGATCTCAGCCAGAGCCGCGAACAGGCCGAGCAGCAGCTCCGCGCGATTCAAGCCGAACTGGCGCGGCTGGCAGAGCCCACGCCTACCACCAACATCACCCGCACCCAAGGCGATTTGCCTTGGCCCGTGCAAGGCAGCATCACCGCCAGCTTTCAGCGGCGGAACGGGGTTCACTACAACGGCATCGTGATTCAGGCCAGCGAAGGCACGGCAGTCACGGCGGTTCATTCAGGCCGTGTGGTGTTTGCCGACTGGATGCGAGGGTTCGGTAACTTATTGATCATCGACCACGGTGACCAGATCATGACGCTCTACGCCCACTTGCAGCAGTTCAGCGCCCGCCCGGGGCAGCAAGTGAGCCGTGGCGATGAAATTGGCCGTGTAGGCAGTAGCGGCGGCCAAGCCAGCCCCTCGCTTTACTTTGAGGTGCGCCACAGCGGCGAACCAATTAATCCGCAACGTTGGATTGCGCGCCGTTGACGGGATAAGCTGGTGATAGTGGCTTTATGATGAACGTCTCAACCTGAGCAGCGCGGCTGGCGCTGCCTTTCGCCTAGCGGAGTCCGCATGACGCTATCTGTTACCGAGGTATCGGCCCCTGCCAAGCGCTTCTTGGCTACCCTGCTTCCGCTCGCGCTACTGGCTGCCCCGCTACCCTTGGCAGCCCAACCGGCGAACAGCGTTGCCGACGACCTGCCACTAGAAGAGATTCAAACGTTCGCGGAAGTATTCGAGCGCATCAAACGCAGCTATGTAGAAGAAGTGGATGACCGCACCTTACTGCGCAATGCCATGCGCGGCATGCTCAACGAGCTAGACCCTCACTCGGCCTATTTAGACGAGGAGGAGTATCAGAGCCTGCGAGAGTCTACCCAAGGTGAGTTTGGCGGTATCGGCATTGAAGTGGGCACCCAGAATGGCCAACTGATGGTCGTCACGCCCATTGATGACACGCCCGCTTCACGGGCCGGCCTGCTGTCTCAGGATATTATCGTCGCCATCGATGGCACCCCCACCGATAGCCTATCGCTGCAGGAAGCCGTCAACTTAATGCGCGGCGAACCCGGCACGCCACTGCGTTTAACTATTTTGCGCTCAGGTGAAGAGTCGCCCCGCGAGTTCACGCTCACCCGTGAAGTGATCCGCAGTGAGAGTGTCAAACATGAAACGCTGGAGCCAGGCTACGGCTACCTGCGTATCAGCCAGTTTCAGTCACGTACCCCCGAACAGGCGCGCCAAGCCATTGAGCGCATGATGCGCGATCAGCCGCTGGAAGGTTTAATTCTGGATCTGCGTAATAACCCCGGTGGCGTTCTTCAGGCGGCGGTCGGAGTGACGGATCTCTTTCTGGATGAAGGGCTGATTGTGTATACCGAAGGGCGACTCTCGGATACCGAAATGTCGTTTTCTGCCTCTCCGGATACGCCCGCTGGCGACATACCGCTCGTGGTGCTGATCAACAGCGGCAGCGCATCAGCGGCTGAAATTGTCGCAGGCGCTCTGCAAGACCAGCGCCGGGGCGTCATCATGGGCACTGAAAGCTTTGGTAAGGGCTCGGTACAGCAGATCATGCCGTTGGGCAACGGCGAAGGTTTGAAGCTCACTACCGCCCTTTACTACACTCCGAATGGCCGCTCGATCCAGGCGCAAGGCATCGAGCCGGATGTCGAGGTGGTACGCGGCCGTCTGGAAGTCGCGGAAGGGCGTCGTGAAATTCGCGAAGCAGATCTAGACGGCCACTTAAGCAGCCAAGACGATATGCCCCCGGAGCGCGCCGCCATGTCTCAGCGGCTGCGCGACGACTACCAGCTCAGCGAAGCCCTTAACCTGCTGAAAGCGCTGAACGTGGTGGATCGCCGCCGCGGCTAGCTAGCGGCACGACGCCGGCAGGCGGCCCCGCTCTCCGGTCGCCTGCCGCATCACCACACGCTTAAGCGGCACGAGCTGGTTCATGCCACTCATCCCCAGGTTGCGCGCCAGCGTAAACACTGGCTGATGGCTGCCAAACAGCACCTTAAAGCCTTTCATTAAGCCCAGCATGGCCGTGTTATCCAAGCGCCGACGGCGCTCATAGCGACTCAGCGTGGCCAAGCTACCCCAAGGGGCACCCCGGCGCCATGCCGCCACCACCTCTTCGGCTAATACCGCCGCGTCCATTAATCCCAAATTAACGCCCTGCCCGGCCAGCGGATGAATGCTATGGGCGGCATCGCCTACTAGAGCCAAGTTGGGCTGCACATAATGCTGGGCGTGGCGTTGCACCAGCGGAAACCGATAGGCGCTATCCACGGGCATGACATCGCCCAGGCGATGGTCGAAAGCTTCGCCAAGGGCCTTCCCCAGTGCCTCAGCAGAGTAAGCGGTGAGTTCACAGGCATGCTCAGGCGTTGTGGACCATACAATGGAACAGAAGCGATCATCTCCATTGACAGTGAGCGGTAAGAAAGCCAGCGGACGACCACCGATAAAGGCTTGGCGAGCGGTAGCGCCGTGGGACTGTGCGCAGCGCACCGTGGTGACAACCGCCTCTTGCTCCATGGACTCCTCCGCCACCGAGATGCCTGCTAGCGCTCGCAAGGCAGAGCGTGCGCCGTCGGCAGCGATCACCAGCGGCGTTTGTAGCTGGCTACCGTCCTCCAGTACCAGCCAGCGGCCGCTGGCAGTCGTCTGTAGCGCCGATACGCTGACGCCATCGAAGCGTGTCAGGGTCGGCTGCTTGGCAACTTGCTGATTCAGCGCGGCCTGTGTGACATCGTTTTCTACAATATGGCCGAGCACGGCGGTGCCCGCTTCGTCCGCCGAGAAGTGAATATGGCCACTACCCTCAGCATCCCACACCTGCATATAGCGGTAAGGCGTTACCCTTGCCGCCGCCATGGCGGGCCATACGCCCAAATGCGTGAGCAGCCGTTGGGACACCGGGGTCAGCGCGCTAACGCGGGGGGCAGGAATCTCGCCAGCGACGTCATCCAGGCGCAGCGGCGATGCCTTGGCTTCCACCAGCGCCACCTGCATTCCCGCTTCTGCCAGTAGCCCGGCCAGCGCAGCGCCCACCATACCCGCGCCAACAATTACCGCATCGAAACGCGTGACGGGCGGCTTAGCTGCTTGTGATTGCGTTGTCATAACACTCCTTGGCTTGGGTCATTGAGGGCACTGATAAGAGCGTCAGCGCTCCAGGCCCATCGCGCGGCGTGCCAAGCCACGGCGCAGCGGGCCAATCAAATTAAGGCCGATCAACCCAGCGCCACGGGCGTGGGGCAGCAGCGGCAATGAGTAACCAAACAGCCGCACTAAGCCGTCACTAAAGCGGATCACATTGGCGCGGTCTTGGGCGCGGCGGCGCTCAAACGCCTGCAACGTGCTCATATCTCCCAAGGAGTGCTGCTGCTGAGCACCTTGGGAGAGCGCTTCAACCAAATCCATCACTGAACGCAGCGCTAAATTGAAGCCCTGGCCAGCCACCGGGTGCAACGCATGGGCCGCATTGCCCAGCACGGCTAAGCCGGGGCGCACAGGCTCTTCTGCGGTGACCAGCGAAAGCGGATAGCTAAACCGCTGGCCAATGCGGGTAAAGCGCCCGACTCGGTCGCCAAACGCCTGCTGAAGCTGGCTCAAGAAGGCATGATCCGGTAGCGATAATCGTGCTTGCTCGCTACCGCTGGCATGGGTCCAGACCAGCTCCATAGCCTGCCCCGGCAGTGGCAGCAGCGCGATGGGTCCCTCGGAGGTAAAGCGTTCGTAAGCAATCCCTTGATGGGGCTGGCTAATGCCCACATGGGCAATGACCGCCGTCTGCTCATAGGAGTGGCGGCGGCTAGCAATCCCTAGCTGTTCCTTCAGCCCCGAGCGGCCGCCATCGGCCAAAATGGTCAGCGCGGCCGTTAGCTCGCTGCCATCGGAAAGCCGCAAATGGTGGCCGCTGGCCGTGGGAGTCACCTGTGCCACCGCAGCTGGGCAGTGCCACTCAATGGGTAATTGCTGCAGCTTCTGATGCAACACGCGTCCCATCCAAGCGTTGGGTATCACGTGACCCAAGGCAGCGACGCCTAGCTCTTGTGCATTAAGACGCGTCGCGCCCAAACGGCCCCGCTCGCTGATATGAATACGATTAATCGGTGTGGCCTCGACCTGCATCGCTTCCCACACGCCTAGCTGTCGAAAGCGCTGTGCCGAGCCTTCAGCAATGGCGCTGGCGCGGGCATCAAAGCTTGGCTGCCACGTCGTTTCCTCGGCGCTCTGCGGTAGCGCATTGGCCTCAATGATGGCGACGCGCCAGCCATAGCGCTCAATCAGCGGTGCCAATGCACAGCCCAAGCTAGCACCCACCAGCCCACCGCCCACAATCACGATGTCATGGGTAGGCGACTGCTGCTGTGCAGGCGTTACCTGTTCTGCCCCATGCATTGGCTTCTCCTCATCACAATACGCGCTTATATAGCGCACTTACACGATAAGCACCTTGGCTAAACGTAATTTCGTAACGTAGTTTACATAAACAAAAAAACAGACCGTTTTTGCTGGTTATTTCTTAACCATTAACTGCTCTATTTCTACTATCAGTTTCGGCACGCCATCAGTGAGAATGTCATGCCCCTGTTCGGTAACCACAACGTTATCTTCAATACGAATGCCGATACCGCGATAGGCAGCGGGAATATCGTCTTCATCAGGGATATAGAGCCCAGGTTCCACGGTAAGCACCATGCCTGGGGCAAGCAGGCGCGGCGTCGCTTCGTCCAAGCGGTAGGTGCCCACATCGTGTACATCCAACCCTAACCAGTGAGAAGTGGAATGGAGGTAAAAGCGCCGATAGCTTTCGTCATCAATGCGCGCCTGAACGTCTCCCTCTAAAAGCCCCAGCTCAATCAGGCCAGCCGTTAGGTCATGCACCACGCCCTGATGGATATCCGCTAGCGTAGCGCCAGGCGCAATGGCATCCACCGCACGCACCTGGGCATCTAACACCACTTGGTAAAGCGCCCGTTGAGCATCATTAAAGCGCCCACTCACCGGGAAGGTGCGCGTGATGTCGCCCGCATAGAGATCAAACTCTGCACCAGCGTCAATCAGTACCAGCGTGTCCTCCTCCAGCACATCACTGTTCTCAATATAGTGCAGCACACAGGCATTGGCGCCGCCGCCCACAATCGTGCCGTAGGCAGGCCCGCTAGCGCCGTGCCACACAAAAGTGTGCTCCAGCTCGGCCTGAAGCTGGTACTCACTTAGCCCGGCTTGGCAGGTGCGCATAGCGCGTACGTGGGCCTGGGCTGAAATGGCTGCTGCGTGACGCAGCAAAGCAATTTCAGCGGGGCTTTTGATGAGGCGCATCTCGTGAATCAAGGGGCGGCTATCCAGCCAGCCTTTTAGTGCGGGCCTGCCTCGGCGCATGCCCGCTTGGGCATGGGCAAGCGCCTCTTCAGCGATGCTCACCGCGTCGGGGTTATCCAGCGGCGCATAGAGCAGCTCACGGCCATCCAGCAGCTCTGCCAGCAGGTCGTCGCGCTCAGCGTTCTCGAACGCTTGGTCGATACCATGCAGGCTGACAACGCCCTGCGCTCCTAGTCGTCGGCCGGTCCAGGCTTCCATGGTGGGGTCGCGGTCTTGGCAGAACACTACACTTTGCCCTTCAGCGCGGCCTGGTAGCAGTATCAGCAGCGCGTCAGGCTCTTGAATGCCCGTTAGATAGTAGAAGTCGCTCTGCTGGCGAAAAGGGTATTCGCTGTCGTGGGAGCGGGTGACGAGCGACGCCCCAGGCACCACCAGCGCGGCGCTGGTTGGCAGCTGTGCCATCAGCGCCTCTCGGCGCCGACGATACTCGTCTGGTTGAATAGCAGCAGGGCGAGGCAGTGGCGTGAGCATAACGGCTCCTATGCAAGCGTGAAGTAGGTTCAATGAACGGGGGCGTCGGTTTGCTCTACCTGTGGCTTACCCGGGTGCTGTTCGGTGTACAGCAACATGGCCGCCATTCGGGCATGCTCGGTTAAAGCAAACAGGTCGTTCTCGTTTTCCGTGCTATCGTCGATATCGGTCTCCATCTGGCCAAGGCCCTCCAGATCATCAATCGCTTCTTTCAGCGTTTGCGACCAACGCTCCCGAAGGGTGTCATCGGCGACTTCATCCACTACTTCCATAAAGCCAAGTGTCCACTCTTTCAGCCCTTGGGCCTGTTCTGCCAAAGAGAACAGCTCATCGGGAAGTAATGGCGCGTAGTTCAGGTCGCTAGCGCTCAGCGCTTCTAGGGTTTGACGACGCCAGCCTAGCAGCCGCTCGGCACTGGCCGGGTCACGGGGTTGCTCTACCCCCAAGCTGAGACACACTTCTTCCAGCCACGCCTCGGCGGTCACGTCCCGCAGAGCCAATAAGCCGCACAGCCGTCCATCCAAAAACGCAGGAGACTGCATACTACCGTGAAGTAAAAATACATCCGCTATGTCAGAAAAGTCCTGGCGCTCGTCAATCAATGACATGATTCATGCTCGCTTTATACAGTGTAAAGATAAGACCACGAGGATAGGCGGGCGAGCCTGCGCGTTGACCCCGCACAAGCGGCTCTCTTATAGTGAACCCCGTCTATCCTTCCTATGTAGTGATGTTAACGCATCGGGCCCCTTGCTGGCCCGTGCTGGAGCCATTGATGAGTAACGCAAAGCGGCCAACGAAAGAGATCACCCTACTGGGTCGCAGCTATATGATTGCCTGCGACACGGGCGAAGAAGTCCAGCTTGAACGCGCTGCTCGCTATTTGGACCGCGCCATGCACGGCATTCATGCCCAAAGCAGCGTGCTGGGCAGCGAGCGTATCGCGATTATGGCGGCGCTAAATATTACCCACGAGCTGCTGGAAGCGCTGGATGAGCACCGCGCCGGAGAAGCCAACCTCAACCGCTTAAATGATCGGCTTGAGCGAGCACTTGCGGGCACTCGGCCGCGCAAAGAGCCTTAAGCCCTTCAACATCTTCAACCGATACTTTGGCATTAGCGGTGGCTCTGTTAGGATAGCGGTGTTCTCTGGGGTGTACGCCAGTCGTTATAGTCCCTCGAGCCTATGCGCAGTACCCAGGGGGCCAAATGCTAGCCAGACCCGTGTGCATGTCCGTGCGTCGGAAAGCCTGACGGTTTGGCTGCGGCCACCCACCTGAACCAGTAGGTTCAGGGCCAGAACGACAGCGGCATTCTGGGGAACACTCTTTTAATGGCCTACCGCGTTATGACCCACACCACGCCTAGCGATAAGCCTGCACTACGTCGAGAATTAAAACGCCGACGCCGCACTCTCACCGCCGAACAGCAAAAGCAGGCGGCTCTGGCACTTTGCCAGCGTTTAAAACAGCTTCCTGAAATCCGCCGCACCAAGCGTATTAGTCTTTATCTGCCGGTCAACGGTGAGATCGACCCCACGCCGTTAATTCCTTGGCTGCGCCAGCGCCGGGTGGCGATCTACTTGCCTGTTTTACGCCCTTTTAGCGATAACAGCCTTTGGTTTGTGGCCTACGGCGATACCACGCCTATGGTCAAAAACCGCTTTGGCATTGCTGAACCTTGCCCGCGCTTTGCTGCTCACCGGCACAATCGGCTGCCTGCCTGGGCGCTGGATACGCTGATTGTGCCGCTGGTAGGGTTTGATCAATACGCTAACCGGATGGGCATGGGGGGCGGCTTCTATGACCGCAGCTTGGCCTTTATGCGTCGCCCTGGGCCTGCGCCCTCGCTGATTGGCGTGGCCCATGCCTGCCAACAGGTGGATGCCCTGCCAATCGAACCCTGGGATATCCCGCTCAACGCGGTAGTCAGCGATACTGCTGTTGTACGGCCAACCAATGCAGGGCCAACAAAAACGGGCTGATCGCTATGATCAGCCCGTTTTATTGATTCACCTAGCAGGTGCAGCGTCGATACCGTTAGCGCTGTTGTTAACCGTTGGTTAACTCCCCGACAGCGCTTGCGCATATCCAGTGGCTAATACGCCGAGTAAAAACACCACTGTTAACGCCATCACCATATCAGGCTTTCTACGCCGCATGCTTCTTCTCCAACGTGTTTAACAGTTGCCAAATGCCCTTAGTGCGTCACCAAGTTTTTCATTTTGAGGAGATGACCCACTTCACTAATTTCGCTCACGACTATAGGGCCATAAGGGGCTCAATGACAACTGCTAATAGCACTATTTTGACCCCTTAATTAAACGTTTCAACAAACACCTCTCTGCCTAGCAGCTCTGGCATGCACCGTTAGTAAGCACTTACATAGTGTTACGCCATAAAGAGCCGGTAAGCGGGGTTATCACTCTCTTGCCAGTAGCGGTAGCCAATCGCGTCTAAATACTCCGCAACATGGGTACGATCTTCACTGGGCACCTGCATGCCCACCAGAACGCGGCCATAGGCAGCCCCGTGGTTACGATAGTGAAACAGCGAAATGTTCCAGTCGTGTGGCAGCTGAGTTAAGAAGTTCATCAATGCGCCAGGGCGCTCAGGAAACTCGAAGCGGTAAAGCTCCTCTTCAAAACGTTCGCTGGGGCGGCCACCGCTTAAGTGACGAATATGCAGTTTCGCCAACTCGTTATCGGTTAAGTCTTCTACCTGATAACCACCCTCACGCAGTTTATCAATTACTGCTTGGCGATCTTCCCCACCAGGCTTGACCTGCACACCCACAAAGATATGCGCTTCGCTATCATCAGCGTAGCGGTAGCTAAACTCGGTAACCATACGCTTGCCCAGCGTGCGACAGAATTTCTTAAAGCTGCCGGGTTTTTCTGCAATGGTGACGGCCAGAATGGCTTCGCGCTGCTCACCCAACTCGGTGCGCTCGGCAATATGCTGCAAGCGGTCGAAGTTGGTGTTGGCGCCAGAGTTAATACACAGCAGCGTCTCGCCTTCCGCCCCGGTTTGCTGAACGTATTTTTTGAGACCCGCCAGCGACAGCGCCCCTGATGTTTCTGCCACCGCGCGGGTATCTTCAAAAATATCTTTCACCGCGGCACACATCTCATCGGTGTTAACAGTGATCACATCGTCAACAAGGTCACGCACCAGCGAGAACGGGACCTCGCCAATTTGCGCCACCGCCACACCCTCGGCAAAGACGCCCACCTGGTCCAGCACCACGCGCTCACCGGCTTCCAGCGCAGCTTTCAAGCAGGCGCTATCCTCCGCTTCCACACCGATGATTTTGATATCCGGGCGAAGGTACTTCACATAGGCAGCCACCCCGGCAATCAGCCCGCCACCGCCTACGGGGATAAAAATCGCATCTAACCGGCCACTATGCTGGCGCAGAATCTCAACGCCAATGGTGCCTTGGCCTGCCACTACGTCGATATCGTCAAACGGCGGAATATAGGTGTAGCCGTGCTCTTTGATCAGCTCCTGGGCATGCTCGGCGGCGGCGGCAAAGGCATCACCTTTTAGCACCACTTTCGCCCCACGGGCACGCACCGCCTGCACTTTGATGTCCGGCGTAATGCGCGGCATGACAATCACCGCTTTCACGCCCATCAGCTTAGCCGCCATGGCTAACCCCTGGGCGTGGTTGCCCGCCGAAGCAGCGATCACGCCTTTGGCTTTCTGCTCATCGGTCAACTGGGCCATTTTGTTGTAGGCCCCGCGGATTTTGAACGAGAACACTGGCTGCAAATCTTCGCGTTTAATCAAAATCTGGTTGTTGAAACGACGCGACAAAAAGGGAGCGGAAGAAATAGGCGTCTCGCAAGCGGCTTCATAAACGCGGGCTTGGAGGATCTTTTTGACGGTTGCTTCGAGCATGCTGACATCCCAGAAAAATGACGTGACCCTGACGGGTGCGAACAAAACCTTTATTGGTAGCAGATTACGCCTAGCAACGTCTAGCGGCGTTTCCATCGGCAGCCAGCGATTAGGTCGTTATACTAAGGGCGACTGCCTCTCCTGATACTGGAACCATCATGACACAAGATGAACTAAAAGCTGCCGTGGCGGATGCCGCCATTCGCGAAATAGAGCCTCACCTGGATAAAGACACGGTGCTGGGCATCGGCACCGGCTCGACGGCCAACCTATTTATCGACCGCTTAGGCCCTCTACGCGACCGGTTTAAAGGTGCTGTTGCCAGCTCGGAAGCCAGTGCCGAACGGCTGAAAGGCCTGGGTATCGAGGTGTTTGAACTGAACCATGTGGGCGACGTGCCTTTCTACATCGATGGTGCGGACGAAGTAAATGCTCACTTACATATGATCAAAGGCGGCGGCGCAGCGCTGACCCGTGAAAAGATTGCGGCCGCTTGCGCCAAACGCTTCATCTGTATCGCCGATGGTTCCAAATACGTGGCACAGCTAGGCCGCTTTCCGCTGCCGGTGGAGGTGATTCCCATGGCGCGCTCCTACGTGGCGCGGGAGCTGGTCAAGCTGGGGGCAGAGCCCGTGTATCGCCAAGGGGTGGTGACCGATAACGGTAACCATATCATCGACTGCTTTAATTTTATGATTGATGACCCGGTCGCCATGGAAGCGCGCATTAATGCCATTGTCGGCGTGGTTACCAACGGCCTGTTTGCCGCACGCGGCGCCGACATACTGCTGCTGGGCAAGACTGATGGCGTAGAGCGGACGGCGCTATAAGTAGCGGCCAAGCCCATCCAGGGTGCGCGACAGCGCCCCGCGATGGGCTTCGATCACCGCCTGCCCTGCCTCACCCGCCTGCCGAGCACGCTGGGGGCAAGCGATATGCTCTGCCAAGGTGCCTGCAAGCGCCTCTGGGGAATCAACCACGGTCAGCGCCTTGGCCGCCAGCAGCGGCTCGGCAACATCACTGAAGTTCTCCAGCGACGGCCCACACAGCACGGGCTTACCCAGTGCGGCAGGCTCTAACACGTTGTGCCCACCCAGCGGTACCAGGCTGCCGCCCACGTAAGCCACGCTCCCCGCACCGTACAGCGCTGACAGCTCGCCTAATGTGTCGCCCAAATACACTTGAGTGGAAGGCGTGACAGGCTGTTGCTGGCTACGGCGACTGACCTTCCAGCCCTCGCGCTCGCACAGTGCCGCCACCTCGTCAAAGCGCTGAGGGTGGCGAGGCACCAGCACCAGCAGTGCGTCTGGAAAGCGTTTGAGCAACTGCCGGTGGGCCGTAAGCAGCAGCGCTTCTTCCCCATCGCGGGTCGAGCCCGCGACCCAGACGGGTCGCTCTCCCCAAGCTTGAAGTAAGTGCTCACTTTCCGCCAACGCCTCTTCAGGCAGTACCTGTTCAAACTTCAGCGACCCCACCACGGTGGTGGATTCAGCCGCACACCCCAGTGCCTGGAAACGCTCGGCATCCTGTGACGACTTGGCAGCCAGCCACGTCACATTGGCGAGGGCGCTTTCCATCAGCGGGCGCAGCCGTTGGTAACGGCTAAACGCACGGGGCGATAGCCTGCCGTTGACCACTGCCACCGGCACTGCCTGCCGTCGACAGGCATAGAGCAGGTTAGGCCACAGCTCGGTTTCAAACAGGATGGCCAGGGCAGGTCTTACGCGGGCCACAAAGCGCTTGGCCGCGCCGGGAAAGTCCAGCGGAAGAAAACGGTGGGCAAGACGAGGCTGATCGGTAGCGCCCTGTTCTGCTATCAGCGCCAACGCCTGCTGGGCACCGGTGGCGGTCATGGTGGTCAACAGCAGGCTATAGTGGGGAAAGCGCGCCAGCAGCCCTTCGATCAGCGGGCGGGCAGCGCGTACCTCGCCTACCGAGGCACAGTGCAACCAAATGCGCGGTGGGGGCGGCAGCGGTTCGAGGCACAACCCCAGCCGCTGGAGCCGTGAGTAAGTGGGCACTTGCTCACGCCAGATGCGCCAGCCAATCAGCGGCGCTAAGCCATACAGCGCCGCTGAGTAGGCCAGCCGTGGCCAGCGGGGGGCTGCCATTAACTTTCGCGGTCCAGAATGGAGCTGATCATCGCCGTGGTGGAAACGCCATCTTCAAAGCCCAGCACTTTCACCTCGCCACCGTTGGCAATCACGGCGCTGCCGCCAGCGATATCCTCGGGGCGGTAGTCGCCGCCTTTAACCAGGATATCCGGCAGTACTTGCTCAATCAGGGCGGCGGGCGTGTCGTCACTGAACGGCACCACCCAATCCACCGCACCGAGCCCGGCCAGCACTTGCATCCGTCGGTTCAACGGGTTGATGGGGCGCTTCGGCCCTTTCAACCGGCCAATGGACGCATCATCGTTCACCGCCACGACCAGCCGGTCACCCAGGCGCTTGGCCTGCTCCAGGTAGGCCACATGGCCTGCGTGGAGAATATCGAAGCAGCCATTGGTCATCACCACCCGCTCACCGCGCAGCTGCGCAGCGCGAACGGCATCGACCAGAGGCGCTGGCTCGATCACGCCGAACTCGGCCAGCTTGTCGCCATGCAGCGCGGTGTAAAGCTCGGCAATGGAGAGCGTGGCGGTACCCGGCTTGGCCACCACCAGGCCCGCGCCCAAGTTGGCCAGCATCATGGCTTCCGGCAGCGCATGGTTAGCGGCCAGGGCCAGGCCCATCAGGCCAATCACGGTATCGCCGGCCCCCGTGACATCAAACACTTCCTGGGCACGGGTGGGCAGGTGCAGTGGTGCTTGGCCTTCACGAATCAGCGTCATGCCCTTCTCACTGCGGGTAATCAGCAGCGCTTCTAACTCAAGTTCAGCACGCAGCGCTTCGCCTCGCTCGGCCAGTATGGCGTCGGTGGCGCATGGGCCCGCCACGGCTTCAAACTCGGTTAAGTTGGGGGTAATCAAGCTGGCCCCCCGGTACTTGGTGAAGTCTTGGCCCTTGGGGTCGATCAGCACTCGCTTGCCGTGGTAGCGAGCCATCTCGATCAGCCGCTCCACTTGGTTGAGCGTGCCCTTGCCGTAGTCCGATAAAATCACCACGTCACACTCAGGCAGGGCTTGCTCAACCTGTGTCAGCAGGCCGCTGGTATCCACACTGTCGAGGCGCTGCTCAAAGTCCAAGCGCAGCAACTGCTGGTTACGGCTCATCACTCGCAGCTTGGTGATCGTGGGAATCTCGGCACTGCGCTGAAAGTGAGTGCTTACATCAGATGCAGCCAGGCGTTTGGTGAGCAGCTCGGCATTGTCATCCTCGCCCACCACGCCCGCCAGTGCCGCATGGCCGCCTAATGACGCCACGTTGAGCGCTACGTTGGCTGCGCCACCGGGGCGGTCGTCGGCATCTTCCACGCGTACCACGGGCACCGGCGCTTCTGGGGAGATCCGCGAGGTGTCGCCGTGCCAGTAGCGGTCGAGCATGACGTCGCCTACCACCAGTACGCGGGCATGTTCCAGGGCGGTTAAATCAACTTTCATCCGAGGGTCCTGTTGTGGTCTGCGCTGCGGTGTGCGCCAACAGCGCGTCTAGCTTGGCAATCACATCGTCAGCCTTGATCAAGTCCATGGCATCGGCATGGCGTACTCGCTGTCCCCAGCTCACCTCGTCCACCGATTTATGCAGGTAGGTGCGTACCGCATCGGGGTAAGCATTGACGGCAAAATCGCGCCACAAGTAGGGGGCGGCCCGCTGAGGGTTGGTGGTGGCATAGAGGCCAAGCGTCGGCGTGCCCATGGCGTTGCCCATATGCGCAGGCCCCGTATCCGGGGCGATCACCGCGCGGGCGTTATCGATCAGCGCCAATACGCCTTTCAACGAGGTGCCGCCAATGGCGTTGATCACGCTACCTGACTGGCAGAGCGCTTCGATATGGTCACCCATTTCCCGCTCAAGCGGGCTGCCGCCACCGGTGAGTACGCTCTTAAGACCGTGCTGCACCCACGCGTGTTCAATCACGCTGGCGTAGCCTTCCACCGACCAGTTGCGGAAGTTGCGCAACCGCGCGTTGCTACAAGGGTTAATCACCAAATAAGGCGCATCGCCACTAATAGCGCGGGCTTCCTCATAGGCCACTGCGGGCACCGCGAGATTCCACTCTAGGCGGTCGTCTTCGACGCCCAGCAGACGCGCAAAATCCATGAACGACTCCAGCACATGGGCGTTCTCGTGGGGGGCTAGCTGGTGTTGGGTAAACCAGTGCTGGGCATCTTTGGCGCGGGCTTTGTCATAGCCGACGCGCACATTGGCTTTAAGCCCGAGCGAGAGCACGCTGGCGCGAATGGCCTGCTGCATATGCAGCAGCACATCGAAGCGGGTATCCGCCAGCTCGCGCCAGATAGCACGCATACCGGAGAGCCCCGTCGATTTGTCGTACACGACGAACTCGACCCCGGAAAGCCCGGCCAGTAAACTGTGCTCCCCCTTGCCGATAATCCAGGTAATGCGCGCGTTCGGCCACTGGCGCTGCAACGCTCGCACCGTGGGCACGAGATTGCATACGTCTCCCAATGCGGAGAGGCGCAAAATGGCAATATGGTTTGGTTGAGCAGGCAGAGAGGGCTTCATGCGCTTAGCGGCACTCCAGCAGACAAATGGGCTGATTTTACATGATGTAGACAGTTTAAGTGACGCCTGTGCATCACACCAACTGTCCTCCCCGACTCACCCACTGAACACGGTGCTATTCGAGGCAGATTACTGGCAATCGCGAGGCCTGGTAGTCGGCGAAGCGCCGGGGCGTGGTAGCAGTTTGTTCCTGCAAGCACGCGACCACGAGCAGTGGGTGCTGCGCCCTTACCAGCGCGGCGGGCTCATCGCCAAGGTCAGCAAGCAACGCTATGTCTGGCTGGGGGCAGAGCGCACACGAGCGTTTCGTGAAGTGCGCTTGACCGCCGCGCTGTATGAGCAAGGGCTTCCCGTGCCTCGCCCAGTGGCCTGCTGCGTCACTCGGTTCGGTTTGACCTATGAGGCGGCCCTGCTGACCGTACGCATCCCGGGCGCCCGAGCGCTCGCCTCCTTACTGAGCGCCGAAGAGGCAGACGAGGCACTGTTGATGCGCGTTGGCGCAATGATCAAGCGTTTTCACCAAGCAGGCCTGGACCATGTCGACCTCAACGCCCGCAACATTCTGGTGGATGAAGCAGGCAAGCCCTGGCTCATCGATCTCGACCGCTGCCGACTGCGCCCGCCAGGCAAATGGCAAGCGGGCAACTTGCAGCGGCTGGAACGGTCTGTGGTGAAGTTTGCCAGTGCACGCCCGCACACTCACATCGTGGCGGGCTATCACTCGGGCAGTTGATATTCACGCAGCAGTTTTTTCGCGTGCACATCGAGCGCCATATGCGCGACCACCCATCGACGCGCCTCTTCACCCAGCACCCGCCTGGTCTCCGGCGCATCGATCAGTTCTTTCAGGGCAACGGACCACTCTTCAGCCGATAGCGGGTCGGCCAGGCGACCTCTTTGCTGGTCTATCAATTCAGGGATAGCACCGCTATTGGCCCCCACGACAGCACATTGGGCAGCCATGGCCTCGATGACGGTCAGCCCAAAGGCTTCATTACGCGAAGGGATACACGCGATATCGATGGCCTGGAGCAGCGCGGGTAAGTCCTGGCGAAATCCGAGAAAGTGGACGCGCTCTTGCAAACCAAGTGCTGCGACCTTTTGCTTGATCGCCGCCACAAATGATTCGTCAGCCCCTTCATCGGCAGTGACACCGCCAATGATCAAGCCATACCACAACGCTTGGCGATCCAACGATGCCAATGCTTCCAGCCACACCTCATGCCCTTTGCCGGGCGTCAGACGTCCTGGCAGTGCAATCAAACATCCGTCCTCAGGAAGGCCGAGCGCTGATTTGGCGTGCACCGCCCCTTGGTAGGCATCCACGTTCACGCCCAGCCCAAGGCAGTGAAGGCGCGCCTCCGAGACGGGCAATGCCTGCTTGTTACGTTGATAGGTCGCCCGACTGATCGAAAAGACTCTGGTTACCCGCGAATAGGCCAAACGGTGATACACACCTTTCTTGGGCCGTGTCACTCCCATATGCTCGGTAAAAAACAGCTTTAAGCGAGGACGAAAGAGGCTGAGCAGTGCCGCAACACGCAGGTCACTTGACTTATGGCAGTGCACGATATCGATACAGTGTCGGTCTATGTAACCCAGCAACGCGGGTAGTGAAAGGAGTGCTCGGGCGTTACTCGGCACCGTGAACACACTTGCCCCAGTTCCCTCTATACTGCTGGCGACACGCGACCCGGCGATGGCAAGGCCATGGTTCACCACTCCCAGGCGCTGCAATTCAGGCATAATACGCGACGGGTACATCTCCAGTCCGCCCCACCCTTTGGACATACAGACCTGCATAATATGGTGAGCCACTAATACCTCTCTGCCATGACGTTGACACGGTTGACCATTATCACCCAAGGAGCCTTCATGAATCATCCCCAGACTGCGCAACCTCGTATTTTAGTGGTCCGCAATGACAAGATTGGAGATTTCATGCTGGCTTGGCCAGCCCTAGCATGTTTGAAGCAGGCAACACCTGAACCCCACGTCACTGTGCTGGTTCCTGCCTATACAGCTCCCTTGGCCAAGGCGTGCCCATGGGTAGATGAGGTCATTATCGACCCTGGCAGCCAGGCCGATAAAGCAGCGCAGCAGGCGCTATTGTTTCACGTGAAACAATCGAAATTCGATGCACTGCTAACGCTGTTCTCGACACCGCGCATTGGTTGGCTAGGCATGAAAGCAGGCATTCCGCTGCGCGTTGCCCCGGCGACCAAGTGGGCGCAGGTGTTCTATAACGTACGGGTACGCCAGCGCCGCTCGCAATCAGCAAAGCCGGAGTACCAGTACAACGTCGATTTGGCCTGTGAACTGCTGGCTCGCCTTTCGCTAACGCTTTCCACCCTGCCCTCGCCCCCCTTCTGGCCGATGGATTTCGCGCAGCGTTATGAACAGCGACAAACGTTGGTCAACGACGCTTCAGAGCACGTGGTGGTGATTCATCCTGGCAGCGGCGGCTCGGCTGTGAATCTATCGGTAGCGCAGTACGCCGCGCTGATCACTCAAGTGCACCAGCAGTGCCAGCACCTACCACTACGCTGGCTGATCAGCGCTGGCCCCAGTGAGCAGCCCCAGGCACAAGAGTTGAGGGAGCAGCTTGCCACAAATGGTGTTGTAGCAGACCACTTCCCCGACACCGCAGGTGTCGACGCCTTTGCCCTACAGCTTGGCGGAGCGGATATGCTGATTGCCGGCTCAACCGGGCCGCTGCATATCGCAGGCTGCCTGGACATTGCCACGGCGGGGTTTTATCCGGCCAAGCGCTCAGCCACGCCGCTGCGCTGGCAAACCTGCAACCGGGCGGAAAAGCGCCTGGCGTTTAGCCCACCTTCAGGCGCTGACACACAGGACATGACCGCCATCGATCTCGACGCGGCAGCCCACCAGATCTCAGCGCTGCTTCTCGGAGGTCTGCGTACGAACCCAGAGATCCGCGTACTTAGCGAAGGTTGAGTGAGCGGACAGCAAGGCTAACAACAGCCCCTGCTTGCCATCTTTAAACCCCGCCTTAAGCACATACATTTTGAGAAAGCAGGCCAGCCCGTGGCTAATGCCCTGCCACAGCGTGGCCGTTTTCCCCTGTGCGGCGCGCTGCTCTGCCCAGGCCTGGGCGTAATGCGCAGATTTTTCAAGATAGTGGCGCAGGTCGCGGTAGGTGTAGTGAAGCAGGTCGCCGGATAACGGCTTTTCAGCCAGCCCGGCTTCTACCACCAGCTTTTCATGCACCAGCGCAGCGTTATAGCCCGCCTGGTGTTTCGGGTAGAGGCGCAGCACGCGGTCTGGGTACCAGCCAGAGTGGCGAATAAAGCGGCCAAAGCACCACGACAGGCGGCTCACGCTATAGGCAGCAGGCGGCTGCTGAACAGCATCTTTAATGCTGTCGCGCAGTTCAGGCGTTACGCGCTCATCAGCATCAACCATCAAAATCCACTCACTGCTTGCCAGGGCTTCCGCCCTCTGGCGCTGAATACCAAAGCCTTGCCAATCGGCATTAACGCTCACATGGTCGGTAAATTCACGCGCAATCGCGCAGGTGTCATCCTGGCTACCCGCATCCAGCACCACGATTTCGTCGGCCCAGGTCAGCGTTTCCAGGCACTCACGTAAATGGTGCGCTTCGTTTTTGACAATTAACACAGCGGAAATAGACATAAAAAGTCCTATCAAAAACAAATAAAATTAAGCCGTCTATAAAATCACGCCTCTCTCTCATGCCAGCACTTAAAATCAATCTTTTTTTATTACCTGCTTGTACCTCAAGCTATCCTTTTTAGCAAACCCACCCAACATAGACGCAAAAACCCTTAATCCATTTCTACGTTTAAACACTCTAAAGAACAGCTTGAAAAAGAGAGCTAACTTTAGCAGCCCTCTTCCCAGCCTATTATAATGCTTATCTAGCAAGTGAAAATACGATATGTAGTACTCTTTTTCTAAAGAAGCTTCTTGACTAGAGCTCCCGCCTGAAGCGTGAAAAACCCGTGCAGAAGGAACAAAATAAACCTCACTACCTTGATCCCACACTCTCTTAGAAATATCCTCTTCCTCACAGTAAAGAAAGAAAACTGTATCAAAACCACCAATTTTGCAAAAAACTTTAGCATCAAAAAACATGCAGGCTCCACTAACAACTTCAACTTTTGCAGGGTGCTCAAGCTTCACTTTGTTGCTAGGAAATTTTCTCTTTGAAAAAATCCTCTGTATGCTATTTCCAAACAACTGCTTTGCTATATGCGGAAACTGCTTGTAAGAAGACGAGAACCGATTCTCTTTATCTAGTACACTCCCTGTTACCAACGCTGTTGTTGGATGGGTAATCAAAAATTTTTTAAAAATGCTCGCCGCATCATTAAGAACTTCACAATCATTATTTATAAAAAAATAGTAACGCCCCTTCGCAGCAGACACACCAAGCATATTTCCACCGGCAAAACCAAGATTTATAGGGCTTCTGATTATTTTAATATTTTCACCACTAAAAAAGTCGACATTCAAATTTTCAAAATCCTTCTCCTCTGAGGCATTATCTATAATTATAACTTCATAAGAAACATCCTTCGTATTTAATAAAATACTGCTCACCAAAGATTTTGTATAATTTGATGAATTATAATTAATTGTTATAAAAGAAACTTCAATATTTTCCATAGGAAATACCTAGTAATTAATAAGTGTCTATGTGGGTAGCTGGACGCAAAATATCTTATCATCCATAATCACACCATGAGTTAAAAGATATTTTTTTCGCAAACTGTATTCATACTTAATTTCTTAATGAACCAAGGATACGGCATGCCCGCCTTAAGGTCACTCAAGCTTACCCCCTGGCTGCCTCTGGTTGTGATTGGCCTCAGCCTCGGCTATGCCGTTACTGTGCTAACTCGCCTGCCCTGGTGGACACTCTTTTTGACCGCAGCCGTATGGATTGGGGTCGGCCTAAAACTGCGTTGGGGTGCACCGCTCAATGCTCGCTACCGGGCTATGTGGCCGTGGTCGCTTGCGCCACTTAGCCTATTTAGCATCTATGTTTATTTGGCCGACAGCTTCGGAAACGTCGACCTCGGGGCGGTGTTTTTTCATTTACAGGCGGGCATGGCGGAGCATGGCGGGGCAGGTAAAATGCTGCTGGCACTGTCCTACACGCTCACCGTACTGGCGGTGCTGGCATCCGTAACGTGGTTGTCGCGCCACGATCAGCGCTGGCGATTAACCGAGCGCTTCTTTGCCATTGCGCTGCTGGCGGCTAACCCGCTGCTCTATGGCATTGGCCAGCGCAGTGCCGCCATTGTGACTGACGACGGCGCGTGGTTAGACCGCCGCTATGTGCCACCGCCTACCGGCGACCAGCCCGATGCCCCCAACCTACTGCTGATGTATTTAGAGAGCATAGAGCGCACCTACAGCAATGAGCTGTTTGGTGATGCGTATGCGGACTTAACCGCGCTAGGCGAACGCGGGCTGGTGTTTGAGGGCATTCACCAGATGGAGAATACCGGCTGGACAATGGCCGGGATGATCGCCAGCCAGTGCGGCGTGCCGCTTATGCCTGCGGGGCTTCTACACGATAGCCAGTTTGAACCGCTTTCCAAGGTAGTACCTGGCGTTGACTGCTTGGGAGATGTGCTGGCTGAACAAGGCTATCGGCTTAGCTTTTTGGGCGGTGCCAGCACGCAGTTTGCCGGGAAGGGGCTTTTCTATCGCGGCCACCAGTTCAATACCGTGAAAGGCAAAGAGGAGCTGCTGCCTGAACTCGATGACCCAGAGTATGTGAATAGCTGGGGGCTGTATGACGATACGCTATACGACTTTACTGCTGACGAAATACGCCGCCTGAACGAAGAAGATAACGGCCCCTGGGCGGTGGTGAACTTGAGCATCGCGGGGCACGCGCCTAGTGGGTTCCCCTCACAGACCTGCCAGGACCGCCAGGGCGAATTTGATGGTCAGGATATTCTCTACTCGGTGGAGTGCTCTGCGCGCCAAGCGCGTGATTTTATCGAACAGTTAGAGCAAGAGGGGCTGCTGGAGAATACGCTGGTCGTAGTGTTAAGTGATCATCTCACCATGCGCGTATCGGTATGGGATCAACTCACCGCGCTGGATCGCGACAATACGCTCATCATGCTAGGTGATGGCATTAGGCCACAGCGGGTGCGTCGAAGCGCTACCATGCTGGATGTGTTTCCCACTATTTTGGATGCCATGGGCCTGCCGCTAAACGATAACCGTGCCGGGTTAGGTGCGTCACTGCTGAGCAGTCAGCCCACGCTGGTCGAAACCCATGGGCTTGAGACGCTGAATGAGCGGCTACGGGAGGAGACAGCCCTCCAGCATCGACTCTGGGAAGGGCTCGCCCCACAGCGGCGTGAAAGCGAAGAGAGCATCGCTGAACAGGTCACAGAGACACCCGCCGATCTCGCCGACGAAGTAGAGATTATGCACTAACGATCACCCCGTTAGCGTTCTGCCGGTCAGCACGCATGGCTTGGTAAACGCGCTCTACGTCTAGCTCATTTAAGCAGTTGGTGTGGCCCAGGGGGCAAGTTCGCTGAAAGCACGGAGAGCAGGAGAGCCCCAGGTAGTGAATTACCGCATTGTTCGTGAGCGGTGGCGTGTAGGCAGGTGAGGAGGAGCCATAAAGCGCATGGATTCTTACGCCCACGGCGGCTGCCACATGCATCAGGCCCGAATCGTTGGTCACAACCTGACGGCAGTCGGCCAGCAAATCCACCGCATCCGCTAGCTGCGTTTTTCCACATAGGTTATGCGCGTGAGGTAAGCCCTGCACAATGGCTTGCCCCGCCGCCTGATCTTTGGCCCCGCCCAGTACGCGCACCTCAAAGCCATCTTTGATCAGCCTTGCTGCCAGTTGGTGGAAGTACTCAAGCGGCCACTGTTTGGCCGGGCCATACTCTGCGCCCGGCATCATGCCTATGGCGGGGCGTGATGACAGTGCGTGGGTAAGACGCAGGTTCACCAAATTATCCCGATCAATGGTGAGCCGTGGTTTGGGGATCGCAAACTGACCGGTTTGCGCCTCCTCCAAAGGCAGCCCTAGTGACACAAAGCGTTTAACGGTTTGGTCCAGCACCTGCTTGTCTAGCTTGCGGCGCTCTTTTAACAGCCCGTAGCGGTGCTCACCTAAAAAACCCACCCGCTCGGGAATGCGCGCCATAAAGGGCACCAGCGCTGCTTTCCAGGAGCGCGGCAGCACGATGGCGCGGTCAAAGCGGCCGCGTAATCTGGCCGCCAGCTCGCGGCGGCTTGCCAGCCCAAACTCACCGTGGCCCACCGCCAATGGCAACACCTCATCTACTTCTGGCATACGCTCAAGAATCGGCTGAGACCAAGCGGGGGCGACCACCCCAAGGGTGGCACCCGGGTAGCGCGCTTTTAAGGTCATAAACAGGCTCTGTGCCATGACCATATCGCCTACCCAGGAGGGGCCTACTACCAGCAGTCGCTTGGCAGAGTTAGCCATTTAGCCACTCCAAGTACGCCTTAACGCCCTGGGCGACAGTTTTGAATTCCACGTCACAACCTGCCGCACGCAGTTGGCTAATATCGGCACGCGTGTAGCTTTGGTAGCGCCCTTTCAACTCTTGGGGGAAAGGAATGTAGTCGATTTCGCCCTGGCCATAGAAGTCGATGACCGCTTCGCCAATCGCCTTGAACGGCTCCGCACGGCCAGTCCCCAAATTGAAGATGCCCGAGGCGCTGGGGTTGTCCAGGAACCAGAGATTTACATCGACCACGTCACCCACATAGACAAAATCGCGGCTCTGCATACCGGCCTCATAGCCGCCGTAAGCACCGAACAGCTTCAGCGTTTCGCCGTTACGGATCTGCAGGTGGTTGTGGTACGCCACGCTGGCCATCTTGCCTTTATGCTGCTCTCGCGGCCCGTAAACGTTGAAGTAGCGGAAGCCCACCACCTGCGTGGTCAGCTCGTTCCAGCGCGAACGCACGTGCTGATCGAACAGTAGCTTGGAGTAGCCGTAGACGTTAAGCGGCTTTTCATACTCTGGCGCTTCCTTGAACACCTCGCTGCCGCCGTAGGTCGCCGCTGACGACGCGTACAGAAAAGGAATGCCCAGTTTTTCACAGTAGTTGAGCAACACTTTGGAGTACTCGAAGTTATTCTCCATCATATAGTGCCCATCCCACTCGGTTGTATCCGAGCAAGCCCCTTCATGGAAAATCGCATCGATGGTGGGCAAGTCCACCGTTTCACCACGTAGCGCGGCTTTCACGCGGGCGATGAAATCGTCTTTATCCAAGTAGTCAGCCAGCGTGCAGTCCGCCAAATTGACGAATTTGGTGCCATCGCGCAGGTCGTCGACCACCATCACATCGTCACGGCCGCGAGCATTTAGCGCTTTGACAATATTGGCGCCGATAAACCCGGCACCGCCTGTTACCACGATCATCTCGTTCTCCTTACCAAAAGCGGCTCTTTGGCTAACGTGCCTATAACCCATCTGCCTGTGATTGTATACTTGACGGCTTATGAATTCATGGCCAACGGTGCTTTCCGCGATGAGTGTTTCGACAAACCAATCGACACCCGATGTGTCGACCTTTCAAGGCTTGATCCTTGCTCTGCAACAGTACTGGGCAGAACAGGGCTGCGTCATCCTCCAGCCCCTCGATATGGAAGTCGGCGCGGGCACCTTCCACCCCGCCACCTTCCTGCGGGCGATTGGCCCAGAAACTTGGAACGCTGCCTACGTTCAGCCTTCCCGCCGTCCAACCGACGGCCGCTACGGCGAAAACCCCAACCGCCTGCAGCACTACTACCAGTTTCAGGTGGTGATGAAGCCCTCCCCCAGCAACCTACAGGATCTTTACCTAGGCTCGTTGAAGCGTTTGGGGCTCGACCCGCTGATCCACGACGTGCGCTTCGTGGAAGACAACTGGGAATCCCCCACGTTAGGTGCCTGGGGCCTTGGTTGGGAAGTATGGCTCAACGGCATGGAAGTGACTCAGTTCACCTACTTCCAGCAGGCGGGCGGCATCGAGTGCTACCCCGTCACCGGCGAGCTGACCTATGGGCTTGAGCGTATCGCCATGTACCTGCAGAACGTCGATAGCGTTTACGACCTGGTATGGGCCATCGCGCCGGACGGCAGCAAAGTGAGTTATGGCGATGTCTACCTGCAAAACGAGCGCGAGCAGTCTGCGTATAACTTTGAGCACGCAGATGTGGATCAGCTCTTCGCGGCGTTTGATCACCAGGAAAAAGAGTGCAGCAAACTCTTGGCCGCAAGCCTGCCGCTGCCCGCTTACGAGCAGGTGCTGAAAGCGTCCCATACGTTTAACCTGCTGGACGCACGCCACGCGATCTCCGTCACGGAACGTCAGCGCTTCATCCTGCGCGTACGCACCATGGCGCGTGACGTCGCTACCGCCTACTTCGAGTCTCGTAAAGCAGCAGGCTTCCCCATGGCACCGGAAGCATTACGCCGTGAACTGTTACAAGAAGAGCTCGCCGAGCAGGGAGACGCATAATGGCCGTTGATACGCTTTTATTAGAACTGGGCGCAGAAGAACTTCCGCCAACCGCGCTGGACGCGCTCTCAGACGCGTTTGCTGCCGGCATTGAAAAAGGCCTACAGGAAGCCGAAATTCCCTTCCAAGCGGTGACCGCCTACGCCACGCCGCGCCGCTTAGCCGTACAAGTCACCGGGCTTGCCGACAAGCAGCCAGACCGTGAAGTAGAGCGCCGAGGCCCTGCCCTGGCCGCCGCGTTTAAAGACGGTGCCCCCACCAAAGCGGCAGAAGGTTTTGCCCGCTCCTGCGGTGTCAGCGTGGATGATCTGATCCACCTGGAAACCGATAAGGGCACCTGGCTTGGCTACCGCGAACAGCAGCAGGGCGACAGCGTTCAAGCGCTACTGCCTGAGATGGTGCGTAAAACACTACAGTCGCTGCCGGTGCCCAAGAACATGCGCTGGGGTGCGTCCCGCGTTGAGTTCTCGCGCCCGGTTCACTGGCTGGTGGCGCTGTATGGCAACGAGGTGATTGCCGCCGAAGCCCTTGGCCTTCAAGCCAGCCGTACCACCTACGGCCATCGCTTCCACGCGCCGGATGCAATTCAACTTGAGCATGCCGACGACTACCTTGCGGCACTGGAAAATGCCTACGTATTGGCAGACCGCCAGCGTCGCCGGGAGCGTATTCGTGAGCAGGTGCTCGCCGAGGCCGAAGTCCAGGAAGCCAACGCCGTCATCGACGAGGACCTGCTGGTAGAGGTCAGCGGTTTGGTGGAGTGGCCCGTCGCACTGACCGGCAGCTTCGACGAGCGCTTTTTGGAAGTGCCCGCGGAGTGTCTGATCTCCTCCATGAAGGCCAACCAGAAGTACTTCCACCTGCTGGATGATCAGGGCAAGCTGAAGCCGTTGTTCATCACTATCTCGAACATCGAGAGCCAAGACCCTGATCAGGTCATCTCCGGCAATGAAAAGGTCATTCGCCCACGCTTGGCGGATGCGGCGTTCTTCTACGATACCGACCGCAAGCACACGCTGGCCTCGCGCATTCCGCAATTAGAAAGCGTGGTCTTCCAGCAGCAGCTGGGCACGCTGGCGGATAAAGCCCGCCGCAGCACGGCCATCGCCACTTTCATCGCTGAGCGCATCCAGGGTGACGTGGCTCATGCACAACGCGCCGTGGCCCTGGCCAAATGTGATCTCGTTACCGAAATGGTACTCGAATTCCCCGAGCTGCAGGGCATTATGGGCCGCTACTACGCCGAGCAGGATGGCGAACCGGCGGAAGTCGCCCAGGCGTTAGAAGAGCAATACCTGCCCCGCTTTGCCAGCGACGCGATTCCGCAAAGTTTGACCGGCCAAGCGCTGGCACTAGCCGATCGTTTAGATACCCTGGTGGGCATCTTCGGTATAGGCCAACGCCCCACGGGCGCAAAAGACCCCTTCGCCCTGCGCCGCGCCTCCATTGGCGTGCTGAACATTCTGGTGAAAGGCGAGCTGAATCTCGACTTGCGTGAACTGCTGCAAGTGGCGGCTGATCAGCACCAGAATCTGCCAAAAGCCGACGGCCTAGTAGAAGACGTACTGACGTATATGCTCGACCGCTTCCGCGCCTGGGGCCAGGAGGAGGGTATCTCTGCTGAGATGTACCTCGCCGTTCGTGCGCGCCCGGTGACCAAACCGCTGGATTTTGCGCGTCGCTTACGTGCCGTCAAAGCCTTTGCTCAACGTGAAGAAGCCGCAGCCCTGGCCGCTGCCAACAAGCGTGTTTCCAACATCCTGAGCAAGCAGGAGCATGATGGCAGCACTCAGGTAGAAGCTTCGCTTCTTCAAGAAGCGGCGGAAAAAGCGCTGTTTGAAGCGGTCACGGCTAGCCAGCAGCAGGTAGCCCCGTTGTTTGCCAAAGGCGATTACCAGCAGGCATTAGACGCACTGGCCACGCTGCGTGAGCCGGTCGATGCCTTCTTTGATCAAGTGATGGTCATGGCGGATGACGATGCCATTCGCCGTAACCGCCTTGCCCTGCTTGCCAGCCTGCAGGCGCTGTTCCTGGAAGTGGCCGACATCTCTCAGCTACCCCAGTGATACGATGAGTGTTTAGAGCGTCGACTGCTCTGAAGGCGTAACCGATAGCCCGGCTTTTGATAAGTCGGGCTTTTTATTGAGCACATGAATGTTTCACGTGAAACACTCGCTCATTCGCACTTCAGGGCTTACGCTAATGTTGACGTTTTTGCCCACCGCATTAAGAGGAGCCCCATGATTACTGCTCAGCAGCTTGTGATACTGGATCGCGATGGCGTGATTAATCACGACTCGGATGCTTATATCAAATCCCTTGCCGAATGGATCCCCTACCCTTCTGCCATTAGCGCGATTGCCCGCCTTACCCAGGCAGGCTTTACCGTGGCGGTGGCTACTAATCAATCCGGCATCGCCCGTGGCTTCTACGATGAAGCTACGCTGAACACTATGAATGAGCGCTTACATGGGCTGGTGGAAGCGGAAGGCGGCCAAATTGCCCATATCGCTTACTGCCCTCATGGCCCCGATGATCAGTGCGGCTGCCGTAAACCGCTTCCTGGGTTATTTACCGAGATACAGGACAAACTAACGCTTTCCAGTCTGAAAGGCAGTTGGATGGTGGGCGATAGCCTACGCGATCTGCAAGCGGGTGAATCGGTGGGATGCCGTAGCGTTCTCGTGAGAACGGGTAAAGGGGAAAAGACCCTCGCAAAAGGGGACGGGCTAGAGCATGCCTTGGTCTACGCTGATTTAGCTGCCTTTGTTGACGATTTAATCGCAGGTGTCTTGGACTAACCTTTCCACAATTTTCATACTAGCATTGAACACCACCATCCATAAAAAAACCGCAGGCGCTTCGCCTACGGTTTTTTGCTTTTCAATGTTTCACGTGAAACACATTGAAGAGGCTTTTTAGATATCGAGGTTAGCAACGAGTGCGTTGGTCTCGATAAAGTCGCGACGCGGCTCAACTTCATCACCCATCAAGGTGTTGAACATCATATCCGCCGCTACCGCATCTTCAATAGTAACCCGCAGCATACGACGGCTATCCGGATCCATGGTGGTTTCCCACAGCTGGTCTGGATTCATCTCACCTAGCCCTTTATAGCGCTGCACAGAGAGGCCACGCTGGCCTTCCTGCATTAGCCAAGTCAGCACTTCAGAGAAGTGTGCAACGGGCTTCTGGCGCTCACCACGGGCGATGTAGGCACCTTCATCCAACAAGCCGTTGAGGGTTTCCCCTAAGCCTGCCATGGCGCGGTAATCAGCACTTTCAAAGAAGTCCAGGCCCCACACGTATTCTGTGGTGACGCCGTGGGCAATCAGCGATACCGCCGGTAAATGCAGGCCACGCTCTGTGTCTTCTTGCAAGTAGAACTGATAGCGCGGGCCGCCTTCATAGGCCACCATGTCATCCATGGCTTTCTGCAGCTCGGCAATCCAGTTTTCCATGGTGACGCGGTCTTTCAAGCTAGGCTCACCCTGTAGCGCGGTAGCATGTACTACCTGCTTCAATACTTCGATGGGGTAAACCCGCGCCAAACGGTCAATTCGCTTCATCACGTTGCGATACTGATTTACCAGCGCTTCTAGCTGTGAGCCAGCAATGCCCGGCGCATCCGCATTAACGTGCAGCCCTGCCCCATCCAGCGCGGTGGTGGTCAGGTAATCAATCATGGCCTGCTCATCTTTCAGATAGAGCTCTTGCTTACCACGTTTGATTTTATAAAGCGGCGGCTGGGCAATAAAGATATGCCCACGCTCAATCAGCTCGGGCATTTGACGGAAGAAGAACGTCAGTAGCAGCGTACGAATATGCGAACCGTCTACGTCGGCGTCAGTCATGATAATGACCGAGTGGTAGCGCAGCTTATCGGGATTAAACTCTTCCCGACCAATGCCGCAGCCCAGCGCCGTGATTAGCGTGCCCACTTCAGCGGAGGAAAGCATTTTATCGAAGCGCGCTTTTTCGACGTTCAGGATTTTACCTTTCAACGGCAGAATGGCCTGGGTACGACGATCACGCCCCTGCTTGGCACTCCCCCCCGCCGAGTCACCCTCCACCAGGTAAAGCTCTGACTGGCTTGGGTCTTTCTCCTGGCAATCGGCTAGCTTGCCCGGCAAACCCGCGACATCCAGAGCGCCTTTGCGGCGAGTCATGTCTCTAGCTTTTCGCGCCGCCTCACGGGCACGGGCCGCGTCCAGCATCTTGTTGACGATGGCTTTGGCTTCGTTGGGTTTTTCGATCAGGTAGTCGGCAAACAAGCGACCCATCTCCTGCTCCACCGCCGTCTTCACCTCGGACGAGACGAGCTTGTCCTTGGTTTGCGATGAAAACTTCGGATCGGGCACTTTGACGGAGATGATCGCCGTCAGGCCTTCACGGGCGTCGTCGCCCGACGTGTTCACTTTGGCTTTTTTCAGCAGACCTTCCGCTTCGATATAGTGGTTTAGCGTACGCGTTAGCGCAGCGCGGAACCCTGCCAAGTGGGTACCGCCATCCCGCTGAGGAATGTTGTTGGTGTAACAGAAGATGTTCTCTGTGAAGGCATCGCTCCACTGCATTGCCACTTCGACTTCCACACCATCATCACGCCCAGCGTTGAAGTGAAATACCGGGTTCAGAACGGTTTTGTTTTTGTTCAAGTGGTCAACGAAGGCTTTCAAACCACCTTCGTAATGGAACAGCTCCTCTTTGCCGCTACGCTCATCCATCAGGCGAATGGCTACACCCGAGTTGAGGAAGGAGAGCTCACGCAGGCGTTTCGCCAGAATATCGTAGTGGAATTCGATGTTGGCAAACGTCGCCGGAGACGGGCGAAAATGCACGCGGGTACCGCTTTTTTCCGTTTTTCCTACGACGCTTAGCGGCGCTTGCGGAACGCCGTGATGATAAATTTGCTCAAACACCTCCCCTTGGCGCCAAATCGTCAGGCGCAGCTCTTCTGAGAGCGCGTTCACCACCGACACACCCACGCCGTGCAAGCCGCCCGATACTTTATAAGAGTTATCGTCGAACTTACCGCCCGCGTGGAGCACCGTCATGATGACTTCCGCCGCAGAGACGCCCTCGCCCTCGTGTAGCTCGGTCGGAATACCCCGGCCATTATCGCTCACGGTTACCGATTCATCCGCGTGGATGACCACTCGAATTTCGCTACAGTGGCCTGCCAAGGCTTCATCGATGGAGTTATCCACCAACTCGAAAACCATGTGGTGCAGCCCGGTGCCGTCGTCGGTATCACCGATGTACATGCCTGGACGCTTACGTACTGCGTCTAGCCCTTTGAGCACCTTGATGCTTGATGAATCGTAAGCCTGCTCGCTCATTGACCACTCCGTCGTGAAGTCTGTCTCGTTCCGTGTCGTCTACCCATCTGGCTGGCACTGGCTAAACCCTTGCTCGGAGTGTTTCACGTGAAACATCTCAACGGCAGTAGTGGGCTGCCAGACATCGCTTAGCGCGGTGGGCTCGACGCTGGTAATAAATGCTTGGCACTGCATCTCTTCAAGCAAAGCGCAGAACTGGCGGCGGTGATGCTCGTCCAGCTCTGCCGGTAAATCATCTATCAAATAAATGCAGTGCCGCTGTGCGGTACTTTCCAGAAGCCTTCCTTGAGCGAGCTTTAATGCACTCACTACCAGCTTCTGCTGGCCTCTGGAAAGCACCTCAATTGCGGGCTGCTTGTTCAACCGAATACGCAAATCGGCGCGCTGTGGGCCCTGCTGCGTAAACCCCATCTGCTGGTCGGTTTCTCGGCTATCGTGCAGTACATCTGCCAGCGAGCGTTGTTTATCCCAGCCTCTGGCATAGCGGAGTGTTAACCCGGGCAGCGGCAGCAATTTTTTCAGTGTTTCATCAAATACGGGCAAGAACTCACTAAACCATGCTTGGCGTAGCCTATCCATCTGCTCTCCCCAATGGGCAAGCTCCTGCTCCCACACCGCTATTTCACTGGCCGCTATTCTACCACGCCTAAGAAGTGCATTCCGATGTTTCACCGCCCGGCGAGTCCGCTGCCACGCGTCTAGGAAGTGATGTTTCACGTGAAACACTCCCCAGTCTAAGAACTCACGGCGACCAGCGGGTGACCCTTCCAGCAAACGAAAAGCATCAGGATTAATAAGCTGGAGCGGCATAGCTTCTACCAGCTCAGCCAATCGGACACCCTTTTCGCCACGCAAACGCAGCTCCAGCTCACGCTGAGCCCGCATTCGCCTTACCCCCAGCGTCACCTCAGGATCTCCTGCCAAGCGGCCGTACAGCGTCATATACGGCGCCTCTGACTGAATGGCATTCTTCAGCTGACGAGTACGAAAAGAGCGTCCCATGCCCAGAATATGAATACCTTCCAGAAGACTGGTCTTACCGCTACCGTTCACGCCATAGATAACATTGATACGTGGTGACGGATGGATCGTAACCGGGGCCAAGTTACGCAGTCCGTGAAAAGTGAGTTGTGTCACGCTCATCCGCGAATGCTACCTAGTAAGACCATAAAACGCGCTATCCGTTGCCAAATGCGAAAACGGCGCTTCTGACAAGTAGAAGCGCCGTTTTCATTCAGTCCCAATGCGGTTATAAGCGCATCGGCATAACAACATACAGCGCATCACCACCGCCAGGCTCTTCCAGCAGGGCACTGCTGTTCGGGTCGGCTAGGGTAATTTGTACGCGCTCTTCATCAAGCACAGAGAGCACATCCACCAGATAGCCAACGTTAAAGCCCACTTCCATGGCGCTACCGCTGTACTCCACGGCAATGTTCTCTTCCGCTTCTTCCTGCTCAGGGTTGTTGGCCATTACTTTGAGGTTATTTTCCTCAAGATACAGCCGAACACCACGGTACTTTTCGTTGGAGAGAATGGCGGTACGTGACAGCACTTGACGAAGCTCGGCACGCTCGGCAATCAGCACCTTATCGCCATTGCGCGGCACTACGCGCTCATAATCGGGGAATTTGCCGTCAATAAGCTTAGAGGTAAACGTGAAGTCACCTGTATGCGCACGAACATGCGTTGATCCCAAGGTAAGGCTGACAGGTTCATCGCTGTCATCCAACAGGCGAGAGAGCTCTAGGATACCTTTACGGGGCACAATCAGCTTTTGAGACTGGCTTACTGCCACGTCAATGGGACGCGAGCACATCGCCAAACGGTGTCCATCGGTCGCGACCGTACGCAGCAAATTGCTCTGAATTTCCAGCAGCATACCGTTTAGGTAATAACGCACATCCTGCTGCGCCATGGCAAAGGAGGTGGACTCAATCAAATGCTTAAGCGTGCCACGCGGAACGCTGAGTTCCTGACTGCCATCGGCATCTTCAATATTAGGAAATTCTGCTACAGGAAGTGTAGAAAGTGTAAAGCGCGAACGACCACTACGTAATATCGCGCGCCCCTCTTCGACCGCTAACTGAATGTCGGACTGATCGGGCAGCGATTTACAAATATCCATCAGCTTTCTAGCCGGCACCGTAGCAGCGCCCGCTTGGTCAACTTGGCTGGCGACCGTGCGGCCTACTAGCTCAACTTCTAGATCCGTACCGGTCAGAGCGACCTGATCGCCTTCAACTTGAATCAGTACGTTAGAGAGCACAGGCAGCGTTTGGCGCCGTTCTACTACGCCCGCCACCAGAGTCAGCGGGCGAAGCAGCGCCTCTCGGGAAATGGTAAATTTCATCGAAACTCCGGTTTTCTATCCTGAAAGGCCTGCCCATGGCAGGCGTAAACAAAAAAGGTTAACTGGTTAGCAGACGAAGAAGGTTTTTGTAATCCTCACGGATATCCGCATTCTCTTCCTGCAGTGCTTTTACTTTTCGGCAGGCGTGCAGCACGGTGGTGTGGTCGCGGCCCCCAAATGCATCGCCAATCTCAGGCAGGCTATGGTTGGTTAGTTCTTTCGCCAGCGCCATAGCGACCTGTCGCGGGCGCGCTACCGAACGGGAGCGCCGCTTAGAGAGCAGATCCGCCACCTTGATTTTGTAATATTCAGCCACCGTGCGCTGAATATTATCCACCCCCACCTGCTTATCCTGCAGCGCCAGTAGGTCTTTCAGCGACTCGCGGATAAAGTCTTGAGTAATGGTTTTACCCATAAAGTGGGAGTCGGCAATGACCTTTTTCAACGCGCCTTCAAGCTCACGCACGTTAGAGCGAATCTTCTGAGCGATAAAGAAAGCCGCATCGTGGGGCAAATCCACTTTTGCTTGATCGGCTTTTTTCATCAAAATCGCCACTCGTGTCTCAAGCTCCGGCGGCTCAATGGCGACGGTCAGCCCCCACCCAAAGCGCGACTTCAGCCGCTCTTCAACGCCACTGATCTCTTTGGGATAGCGGTCAGAGGTCAAAATCATCTGCTGACCGCCTTCCAACAGCGCATTAAACGTATGAAAGAACTCTTCTTGAGAGCGCTCTTTACCGGCAAAAAACTGAATATCGTCAATCAGCAGGGCATCAACGCTGCGGTAGAAACGCTTAAAGTCGTTAATCGCATTAAGCTGCAGCGCTTTTACCATGTCGGCCACAAAGCGTTCGGAATGCAGGTAGACCACGCGGGCATTTTCACGTCGGCCCGCCAGCGCATTACCCACCGCATGCATTAGGTGCGTTTTACCTAAGCCAACACCACCGTATAAAAACAGCGGGTTATAAGCGCCACCAGGATTTTCGGAGACCTGACGAGAAGCCGCACGCGCCAGCTGGTTAGACTTACCTTCCACAAAGGTGTCGAAGGTAAAATTAGGGTTTAGGCCACTGCTGTGCTTCAAGCTGCCTTCTACCTGCACCTGGCGCTCGTTACCACGACGGCTAGGGCTACTCTCTTCACGTAGCTGGTCGATTTCACGCTCATCGCCAATATCGCCCCGGGGGGGCGTATGGACAGCAGGTGAAGCCGGTTGAGCGGGAGCTGCCGAGACCGGATTGCCAAGCTCTCTAGGCTGTGGCGCAGGGGCTGCCGCTCGTCGGCTGCCCACGGTCAGGCTCACTTTGGGAGGCTTAGAAGGGGCAAGCTCGCGCATTAGCTCACTAATACGCTTGGCGTACTTATCACTCACCCAGTCGCGCACAAAACGATTCGGCGCCAACAAGCGTAGCTCATTGGACTCTCCTTCTTCTGCCTGCAGCGGACGTATCCAGGTATTGAACTGCTGTGAATTCAGTTCGTCCTGCAGGTAGTCCAGGCACTGTTGCCAAAGCGCGAGTGACACTCATCTCACCATCGGTTGAAAACGGCCGACCATTGTAGCGCCCAACGAAGTGGTTATCCACACGCACTAACGGCTCTTTTTCACCTGTGGACAACTTTAGGTAAGGGTTCAGGAAAACCCAGTGATGCCATGGGTACAACTCTATTTTGGGCTGTTTTGTCTTCGGTTGACCACATCAAACTCACAGTTTATTCGCTCGTTATTCGATGCTTATACACAGATTTTTTATTATTTTAAGCTGTTGATAAAATTGTGCTAAAACCACTTATCCACAAATAGTATCCCCACTATTAATAACAGTAGGTTTTAAATAACTTCATTAGTAATAGTAGTGTGCCCCAAGTTGAATCGACTCCACAGCGGAGACGCGCCGCCATTGCCTTTTTCGAGCTTTTTATGCAAGGAAAAATTGCACCCGGCGCGGGAAGTCTCTACAATTTCCGGTCTTGAATTGAAACTCCCCGGCTAGTTCCTCACTGGACCGGGTCTTTTGGAATTCACTTTCCGTCCTAAACCACGTGGGAATAACGAGTTATGAAACGCACTTTTCAACCTAGCGTTCTCAAGCGCAAGCGCGCGCATGGCTTCCGTGCTCGTATGGCAACCAAAAACGGCCGTGCCGTGATCGCACGCCGCCGCGCCAAAGGCCGCAAGCGTCTGAGCGCCTGATCTCGGATTGCGTGTGTCGCCTCAAGGCTTTCCCCGGTGCTTACGTTTGCTAAACGCTGGGGATTTTAGTCACGTGTTTGAACAGGCAGACCTGAAAGTTCATGGCAAAGGTATGATGGCGCTCGCGCGCATGAGTACCCGGGGACATCCCCGCATTGGACTGGTGGTCAGCAAAAAAAATGTGAAGCTCGCTGTTGATCGTAACCGCTTCAAGCGACTCGTTCGGGAATCTGTTCGTCTGCGTCAAGATCACTTACCCTCTGTGGATATTGTGATATTGGCAAAGCGCGGCGCTCAGGATATCGATAACGAAACGCTCACTCGCCAGCTACACGGCATGTGGAAACGGCTTCAGCGCGACGCACAGGCGGTGTCTGCACCTCCCCCGCCTAATGGCGTAACACGTGACGCTTGACGACGCACCTCGCCGCTCGACCTTGGCCTGCCGCTTGGCAGGCTTTCGTGTGTCATGGGTCGAGTAAATGACACTGCGCCATTAGCATGTTCACCACCCATCGGGCAGAACCCTCATGGACGTAAAACGACTTTTATTACTGATTCCACTGGCCGTACTAGCCTACCTTCTGGTTATACAGTGGAATCAGGATTACGGGCAGACTACCTACGATTCGACGCCAGAGATCACCCAAAGCAGCAATGGGGCTCCTGCGAACGAAAGCGGTAGCGACGATCTCTCCGTCCCCAGTACTTCTGCGCCTAACAACGCTATTAGCGAAGGCGTTGGCGATGAGCAAAGCGACACCGCCAGCCGTGATTTCATTGCGGTCACCACGGATGTTCTAGACGTACGCATCGACCCCTTCGGTGGCGATATCGTCTACGCAGCCTTGCCGCAGCACAAACTAACGCTGGATTCCGACCGTAATTACGTGCTGTTGTCAGATAACGCCACGCGCAGCTATGTTGCTCGCTCCGGCCTTCAACTGGATGGTCAGGCAAGCCGCATTGCTTTTACTCCCGAGCGTAACGAGTACCGCTTGGGCGATGACGAAGAGCAGATCAGCGTCGATTTGACAGCTAACGTGAATGGTGTCGACGTCATCAAACGTCTGACATTCGAGCGCGGTAGCTATGCGGTCAATGTGAGTTACTACCTGGCCAACAATACCGAAGCACCGGTTTCCGCTCGATTCATTGGCCAGCTGGCTCGCGACAATAGCCCGGACCCGTCTAGCGGTGTGGCCATGGGGATGAACTCCTACCTGGGGGCCGCCTATTCCACGCCTGAAGCGCGCTACGAGAAGATCGATTTCGATACGATCCAAAAACGTAACTTCGAGAATCGCGAGGCCCAAGGCGGATGGATAGCGATCATCCAGCACTACTTTGTGTCCGCCTGGGCACCGCCTCAAAACCAGCAGAATCTCTACTACGTAACGACCGATTCTCGAGATCGTAACGTAGTGGCCTTCGCTGGCCCCACCAGCAGCGTGGCTCCCGAGGGTGAAGCCACGCTGAGCGCAACGCTTTACATGGGCCCGAAGGTGCAAGACTACCTCGAGCAAGTCGCACCGAACCTCAAGCTCACCGTGGATTACGGTTGGTTGTGGTTCATTGCCAACCCGCTGTTCTGGCTGCTGGATAAGATCCACGACATCGTGGGCAACTGGGGCTGGTCCATCGTACTACTCACCGTATTGGTGAAGTTGGTGCTGTTCCCGCTCTCTGCGAAGGCCTACAAGTCGATGGCGCGTATGCGCAAACTGGGCCCAGAGATGCAGCGTCTTAAAGAGATGTATGGCGATGACCGCCAGAAAATGTCTCAAGAGATGATGAAGTTCTACCAGAAAGAGAAGATCAATCCGCTGGGTGGCTGTTTGCCGATTCTGGTACAGATGCCGGTATTTATCGCCCTTTACTGGATGCTGCTGGAATCCGTTGAGCTGCGCCACGCGCCGTTCATATTCTGGATCCAGGATCTCTCGGTGAAAGACCCCTACTTCATCTTGCCGATTCTGATGGGTATCTCGATGTTTGTTCAGCAGATGCTGAACCCGACACCGCCAGACCCCATGCAGGCGAAGATCATGAAGATGCTGCCGATTATCTTCACCTTCTTCTTCCTGTGGTTCCCGGCAGGCTTGGTCATCTACTGGGTGGTCAACAACATCATCTCGGTGGCGCAGCAGTACTTCATTACGCGCAGCATCGAGAAGGATCCAAGCGTCGGCAAAGGGATGCGAACCAAGTAATCGCCCCCTCTGCTACTCCCAGACCCCCGCCTTTGCGGGGGTCTGGCGTTTTAGGGCGAAGGTGCTCATCATGAGCGCCATCGCGAAACACTCTCTCCCTCTTTCGTCTTTAGGAAGCGTCATGGCCGACCGACTCTATACCCAAGACACCATTACCGCCTTGGCAACCCCCCCTGGCCGTGGCGGCGTGGGCATCATTCGCGTGTCAGGCCCCGCCTGCCGCTCGATAGCCGCTGAGATACTGGGTGACTGCCCTGCTCCTCGTCACGCCCACTATGGCCCGTTTCATGGCGCTGAGGGCACTATTGACGAGGGCATCGCGCTGCTGTTCAACGGCCCTCACTCCTTCACCGGTGAAGACGTGCTGGAGCTGCAGGGCCACGGCGGCCCCATCATTATGGATATGCTGCTTGAGCGCTGCCTGCAGCTAGGCGCTCGCCTGGCACGGCCAGGGGAGTTCTCCGAACGGGCGTTTCTAAACGACAAGCTGGATTTAGCCCAAGCGGAAGCGATTGCCGACCTGATTGATGCTACCTCCCGCTCCGCCGCTGAAAACGCCGTGCGCTCGTTACAGGGCGAGTTCTCACAGCGGGTCTCCGCCCTGGTCGAACGGCTGATCGAACTGCGCGTTTACGTGGAAGCCGCCATCGATTTCCCAGAGGAGGAGATCGACTTTCTCGCCGATGGCCATGTCGCCACGCACTTAGAGAGTGTTCAGCAGGCGCTGGTTGCTGTTCGTAAGGCCGCAGGGCAAGGCGCTCTGCTACGCGAGGGCATGAGCGTGGTGATTGCAGGACGCCCCAATGCAGGTAAATCGAGCCTACTGAACGCGCTGACCGAGCAGGATACGGCTATTGTGACGGACATCGCGGGCACCACTCGTGACGTACTCCGGGAGTACATTCACCTAGACGGCATGCCGCTGCATATTATTGATACCGCCGGGCTGCGTGATACGCCCGATGCAGTAGAGAAAATCGGTGTTGCCCGGGCATGGGAAGAGATCGAAAAGGCCGACCGCGTACTGCTTATGGTGGATGCTTCCACCACAGCGGCTACCGACCCAATGAGCATCTGGCCTGAGTTCGTGGAGCGCCTCCCCGATCAAAGGAGGCTTACCCTGGTGCGTAATAAAATCGATGCCAGTGCTGAAGCGCCGGGCATTGAATTATCCACAGCCACTCCGATTATTCGGCTATCTGCGAAAACCGGAGAGGGTGTGGATAGTTTGAAAACGCATCTGAAAGAGGTGATGGGCTTCTCTGCAACCACAGAAGGCCGCTTCTCCGCCCGCCGCCGCCATCTGGATGCCCTTGACCGCGCCATGGCTGCACTCGATACCGGGCGAGCACAGCTAGATGGCTACGGGGCAGGCGAGCTGCTTGCCGAAGACCTAAGGGATGCTCAGCAGGCGCTAGGAGAGATCACCGGTGAATTTAGCGCCGATGATCTGCTCGGCGAAATTTTTGGCAGCTTCTGTATCGGGAAGTGAAACGGCCAAAAAGATCGAAAAGCATCCAATCAAATACAAATAAGCCTTTTTTTTATAAATAAAATTATTCTATTTCTTTGCAGGCAATTTGATCCGTTTTGCCCCCTCTTGCTCCGTGTGTGCTCCGAGTATAAGTTTTCGGAGCACTCGGAGCACAAAAGGAGCAAACATGAAAATCACTATCCAGAAACGCGAACCAGACAAGAACGGCCACCGTGCCTTGCGACTGGTCTACTACCACGGTTCCAAGACAGGCCAGAACGGTTCTCGGGCGCAGAAGCGCTCGTATGAGCCCCTGAACCTGTTCCTCTACGACAAACCCCGCCTTCCGGCGGAGCGTGAGCACAACAAGACGGTTAATCAGAAGGCTGAGGCCATCAGGGCAAAGCGGCTGTTGGAAAGCGAGTCGTCACGACATGGATTGGATGATCGGACCAAGCTTTCTGCCAGCTTCTTCGATTACTTCGACCAGCTGACCGACGAGAAAGCTTCCGGAAGCAAATCCAACCATTCGATCTGGATCTCCACCCGTCATCACCTGCACCGCTACCATGGCTTGTCTGAACTGACCTTTGAACAAGTCGATAAGCGATTCCTGGAGGGGTTTCGGCACTACCTTCAGCATGAAGCCACCACCAAATCCGGTACCAAACTGGCCAAGAACACGACCAGCAGTTACTTCAACAAGGTTCGGGCAGCGCTCAACCAGGCCTATCGGGACGGCATTGTCCGCGACAACCCGGTTCAACAGGTTAAGTCCATCAAGCCGGAAAACACGAAACGGACTTACCTGACCCTGGAAGAGGTCCGGGCTCTGACCAAAGCCGAATGCCGGTATGACGTGCTGAGGCGGGCTTTCCTGTTCTCCTGCACTACAGGCCTTCGCTGGTCAGATATCCACAAGCTGGTCTGGGGTGAGATAGAGGAATTCGCCGATGGCCACTACCGCATCATTTTTCGGCAGAAGAAGCTGGTGAACGCCGGGAACTCGCTGCAATACCTGGATCTTCCAGACTCAGCGGTGAGATTGTTGAATCTGGAGAATCGCGGAAAGCCAGGTGATCGCGTATTCAAGGGTCTGAAGTATGACTCCTATACCAACGTTGCGTTGGCACAATGGGTCATGCGCGCGGGTATCACCAAGAGTGTGACTTTCCATGCCGGACGGCACACCTTTGCGGTCAATCAACTGGCCAGGGGTGTGGATATCTACTCGTTGTCCCGGCTTCTGGGCCACAGCGAGCTCAGAACCACGGAGATCTACGCGGACATACTCGAAACTCGCCGTACAGAGGCCATGAGGAGTTTTCCTGACATATTTGAGGAGACACTGGACGGAGAGCCTAAGTGACGAGAGGGGCTTTCACAGCCCCTCTTTCCTCCTGCCCCACATCAAACACTCCGCCGTCCTGGTCTTCGGTGGCTCACCAGGTGCTGAGCAGCCGACTGCTCGATCTCGTCCGCCGTCGCGATCCGGTTGGACTGGAGCCACTTCAAGGTGTCTGCGCGGCGAAAGAAAATCCGGTGACCATTTGGCTTGAAATGAGGGATCTTCTTTTGGGAGGTTAACTGGTACAGGGTGCTTTTCTTCAGCCCAGTGTATTCCGCACACTCCTCAAGGCTCATGATCTCCTTGTCGGCCTCCGGGGCCTTGCTACCATTAATATGGTCCAAAATGATTTTTTTGAGGACCATCATGTCCTGCAATACTCGCTGTAACATTTCTTTTTCTGTCATCGCTATACCTCTACACCGCCATAACCAAAGTGGGAAAACTGGGAAATTGGGAACACCGTGTCAGTCCTCATGCTCAATCCTCTCCAGTTCTTCAAGTTGCCGTCTAACTTGGTCAGGCCTGAGCGCGAAAAATCGCTGCAAATCTCCATTGACTCTGGTTTTGTAGGTCCCACGGGAGCGCTCATTACTCACCAGGCAGTCACGCTGTAACAGCACCTCCACTTCCCTCATGTAATGGGTCGGCAGCCCGAGCCGCTTCAGGAAGTGCGATTTATAGATCAACCACAACTCGCGTCCCTCGTGTGAGCGTCGAAAACCAGCTCCCCCCTGGCCACTCGCTTGTTCAATATCACTGAGACTGCGCTCCCAGACTTTCATGGCCCGCTCCAGCGCTTTGAGAAGCCGGAATTCCTCCGAATTTCTGGAGTGGCCTCTATTATCCAGCCAAGCCTTCAAGGTTCGGTGGACGGCTGCCAAGGACTCTTCCTCGCTCCAAGGGAGAATGAAATTCCTACTACCGAGACAAAGTGCCGCCCCTATGAGCGCAAACCGCCTGATGACCCGTTGCACCTGCGATGCCATCTGGTCTCGTGTCCAAATACCGCTTAGGCGACCAATTTCGTGACTCAGGTAGCTGTTCAGCTCGTCATGACGCTCGGTCAGTAAAGAGATCCACTCGCGAATTATGGTGCCGTGGTAGCGCTGACAAGCTGATTTCATCTCGTCCACAAACTGCTGAGGGTGCTTATGACCGTGTAGTTCATCGAACGCGCCGTAGGTCCCAAACACTGGGAGCTCCACCAGTCGAATCTGCTGGCCTGCACGTAACGGCTTACCGATCTGCTGGAGTAGCTCAGCAATCCAGACTTCACCGCTGCTCAACACCAGCGTTCGCCAATGCGAGGTCGCGGCCAGCTCGCCGGAGACGTTAGCCCGTAACTTTCCTGATCCGTTCATGATCTGATAGATCGCCGTATCGATGTCTTCTGGGCGAGCCATGCCAATCTCATCTAACGGCAACAACATGTCGTTGTGCTCTGATGAGACTGCCGCTAACCCGTTACTGGTTGAGATCCAACTGCGAACATAGCGGTTTCCCCCATACACGCTAGCCGCCAACTGCAACAAGGTGGTCTTTCCGGTCGACGATGCTCCAACCAAGTGGATGGCGCCATTTTCCATCCCAGCAGAGGCAATCAATGGCGCAGCCAGCGCCGTGCCAATACTGAATATTGCTAACGGGTTGCCTCGGCATAGCTGACCGACATAAGTCTGCCAGTCGCTGAGACTTCCAGACTCCTCTAACGTCGCAGAGCCTGATAATTGGCCTACGAAATGGTGCGGCTCGTCAGCGGAGCCGATAGTCCAATTACTGGTGGCAAATACTCCATCGTGCCAACCCGTTCGATTAACCACCGTCGCCGGTTCGGCCAGAGCCATCTGTTCCAACAGATAGTGCTGAAGCCGGCTCCAACTTGCCTGCCCGGGTGTCAGTGGATAACCGGTATCAACCAGCATATCTCGCACCTGTCGGGCATTATCGCTGTTGAGATCTCGGGCATAGACGACCTCGCGTAGCTTCACACCATCGAAATTCTGCCATTCCAGCAACGCTCCGTGTCCGTGCCGCCTGTCGGTTAACCTGGTGCGAGCCATTACCTGAATCCAGCCGCCGACACGCTGCCAATGGTCCCCTGATAAGGCATAGAGCCCGTCATCTTGCAGTTTGTATTGCATATCACGCAGCTCCTCTCACAGCTTGTCCAGCCACGCTTTTACGTCCTGGTAGCGAAAGCGAACGGCTCGCCCATGGGGATTCGGCTTCACAGGTGCCGGGAACCGCCCCTGTTTTACATAGCGGCGCAGCGTTGCCTGCGATGTTTTCAGGACGGTGCAGACTTCTTCATAAGTCAGTAGACGCTCAGTCGAGGTATTTGATTGTTTCTTCATGACTACTCCAGTTCGGTTGTGAATCGTTCGGAGCAATCATCGGAAATATTCGTCTTAGGGGAGAACCGCGGAATTGCCCAAAAAGGGCGCAAAGGAGAGGTCGGCTAATAAGCCATTGATTATTAATAGATAAAAATCACAAGAAACCAGAAAAAGAACGTCATAATCGCAAAATTAGGGCTTACATGAGTGGGTTTTGTGCATTTAATGACCAAGTTAGCTGCATGGCTTTCACATGTGAAAGTCATTCTCCGGTCTCAGATGCGTATTCCGGCGAACGTGACCGGTCATTACGGTGATCGTGACCGATTTGCACACGGCCTTCACGCTGGAGAGAGTTTTGTACGCTGAGCGGTCACGATGGGTCAACCGATTCCGTTTTTTGTGCGTTGGTTTTTCTCAG
>NZ_JBSXNH010000072.1:0-9493 GCF_056857535.1 Vreelandella sp. L-25 | reverse complement strand
GGGTAAGCGGATTAAATGGTTGATCTTACCTTTGCATGAGAGTGAGACAGACCGGCATCTCATCGGATTATCTGGTTGATGCTTCACCTACTGCTGGTGCATGTTTCCTTCGCTAATTCCAGCAAGAACCCCACACGCCTCAACTTCCCGGTCATCGTTGCAACTCGCTCTCAGTGAAACGAGTTGTTTCTCAAGCGCTTGCAGAGCGGTTATCTGCGACCGCACATGAGAGATGTGATCATCGAGCAAGGCGTTGACGGCGGTACAAGGCTGATGAGGGTCGTCCTGATAGCTCTGTAGTTCGTGAATCTCAGCCAGTGACAGGCCCAGGATTCTGCAGCGACGGATGAAGGCCAGCCCCTCACCATGCTTCTCGGTATAGACACGGTAACCGTTGTCCTGCCGATCAGGCGGCGGCAACAAGCCCTGCTGTTCATAGAAGCGGATCGTCTGTGTTTCGACCCCTACCAACTGCGCCAACTGACCAATGCGCATCAGCCTCCTCCCCAACGGATTCTTTACTCTATTGACCTTATAGTAGCTTTATAGTTTTAAATGGTACCACAACATTGTTCAAGTGGAGTCGTATCATGAGCAAATCCTGTGGTGGCGCCTGTGGCGGTGATGCAACGTCCGCAGCGGATACCGATATACAGGCCTCCTCCGAGGCGCCAGGGAGATGGGTCAGTGTTTATGCCGTGCCGAAGATGGACTGTCCATCAGAAGAACGAATGATTCGCCTAGCCCTGAACGGCTTTGAGGAGATTCGGGCGCTGTCCTTCGACTTGTCGAACCGCCGGCTGAAGGTCGTGCATGACGGCGAGGTCGAGCCCGTCACCTCGAAACTGAAGACCTTGGGGCTAGGCGCCTCGCTTCAGGAAACCGTCGCTGCAAATCCGGAGACCATCAAGGCCGCCGAGTTTTCGGCAGCTTCTGCTAAGCAAGAATCCGGGACCCTGCGCTGGTTGCTCGGCATCAATGCACTTCTGTTCGTGGTGGAAATGACTGCCGGTCTGATGGCTCAGTCAACTGGCCTCATTGCAGAGTCCCTGGACAATTTTGCTGATGCGGCGGTGTACGGGCTTGCCCTTTATGCGGTTGGACATAGCGTGAAAATGCAGCTACGTGCCGCGCATCTTGCTGGTGTACTGCAACTGATCTTGGCTGTGGGCGTGCTCGTAGAGGTGGTGAGACGCTTTGTATTCGGTAGTGAGCCTGAATCGCTGGTGATGATGGCTATCGCATTCGTCGCATTGATTGCCAATACCAGTTGTCTGCTGCTCATATCCAAACATCGGGAAGGCGGGGCGCACATGAAGGCAAGCTGGATATTCTCGGCCAACGACGTGGTGATCAACCTGGGGGTCATCACCGCCGGCGCCCTGGTCGCGTGGACCGGTTCCAATTATCCGGATCTGATTATCGGCACCATCGCGGGGCTCGTCGTGCTTAACGGTGCCAGGCGCATTCTGGCGCTCAAGGGTTAAATAATGCTCATTATGGGCAAAAAGCTCTCGCCATATGCCCTATTGTCCATATCGGGCCTGCTGGCAGCGTCTGATCAGGCTGTAAAGTGGCTGGTGCAGCAATCAATGGCCTATGGCGAGTATGTTTCGGTGACCCCGTTCTTTAACTGGGTGCACCTATGGAACACCGGTGCCGCATTTAGTCTTTTTGCGAATGGTGGAGGCTGGCAGCGCTACTTTTTTATCGGAATCGCGGTAGTGGTCTCGATTTTTCTGATCAAGCTGATCCTTGAAAATCGTCATAAAGGAGAAGCCATCGCTTACAGTCTTATCCTCGGTGGCGCCATGGGCAACCTGATTGACCGGGTCTTTCGCGGCTATGTTGTGGATTCCTTTGATTTCTATTGGCGAGACTGGCATTGGCCGGCCTTCAACCTGGCTGATATTGCAATTGTCCTCGGTGCCTTACTTTTCGTTTCCAGCAGCTTGTTGGGTAAAAAAGCAAACACCAATGCCGAGCCGGATGGATCTGACTGACACCTACGCCTATACAACACCATGACCGAACTTCCCGACAACATCCTTCACCTGCCGCAATACCAAGTACTGGGCTGCAAATCAACCGACGACGAAATGCACTTCCAGGTGGGGGTCGCTTCAGAAAACGGAAAATAAAGCACGCCAAGCCGGTTGGAGCGGACGTAGCGGCCTGAACTTGCCCGCGCCGATCTTGGCGCTGCTGCGCCACAGGTAGTCACCGGTCAGGTTGATGTGCTCCCAGCCGAGCGGCGACAGGTACTGCAACAGCGCCTCATCGACGGCATGCCCGTTGCCGCGCAGCGCATGCGCTGCGCGCTCCAGGTAGACCGTGTTCCACAACACGACAGCCGCTGTCACCAGGTTAAGGCCGCTAGCTCGGTAGCGCTGCTGCTCGAAACTGCGGTCGCGGATTTCGCCAAGGCGGTTGAAGAACACGGCGCGGGCCAGCGCGTTGCGGGCTTCGCCCTTGTTCAACCCGGCATGCACGCGGCGGCGCAGTTCCACGCTTTGCAGCCAATCCAGGATGAACAACGTGCGTTCGATGCGGCCCAGCTCTCGCAGCGCCACGGCCAGACCGTTCTGGCGCGGGTAGCTGCCGAGCTTGCGCAGCATCAGCGAGGCCGTCACCGTGCCCTGCTTGATCGACGTGGCCAGCCGCAGAATTTCGTCCCAATGGGCGCGTATCTGCTTGATGTTCAGTCTGTCGCTGCTAATCATCGGCTTGAGCGCGTTGTAGGCAGTATCGCCCTTGGGGATGAACAGCTTGGTGTCGCCCAGGTCGCGGATGCGCGGCGCAAAGCGGAAGCCCAGCAGGTGCATCAGGCCAAACACATGATCGGTGAATCCTGCCGTATCGGTGTAGTGCTCCTCGATGCGCAGGTCAGACTCGTGGTACAGCAGGCCGTCGAGCACATAGGTCGAGTCGCGCACGCCGACATTGACCACCTTGGTGTGAAACGGCGCGTACTGGTCGGAAATGTGGGTGTAGAAGGTTCGCCCAGGGCTGCTGCCATATTTCGGGTTGATGTGGCCGGTACTCTCGGCCTTGCTCCCGGTTCGGAAGTTCTGGCCGTCCGACGATGACGTAGTGCCGTCGCCCCAGTGCTCGGCGAAGGGATGTCGAAATTGGGTGTTCACCAATTCAGCCAGCGCCGTCGAGTAGGTTTCGTCGCGGGTATGCCAGGCTTGCAGCCAGGCGAGCTTGGCGTAGGTCATGCCGGGGCAGGACTCGGCCATCTTGGTCAGGCCGAGGTTGATCGCGTCGGCCAGGATGGTGGTAAGCAGCAGGTTCTTGTCCTTGGCAAGGTCGCCCGACTTCAGGTGCGTGAAGTGCCGGGTGAAGCCCGTCCACTCATCGACTTCGAGTAACAGTTCGGTGATCTTGACGTGCGGCAGGATCATGGCCGTCTGGTCGATCAACGCCTGCGCGGTGTCGGGCACCGCCGCATCCAGCGGCGTGATCTTCAGGCCCGACTCGGTGATGATGGCATCCGGCAGATCGTTGGCCGCCGCCATCCGGTTGACCGTGGCGAGCTGCGCTTCCAGCAGCTCCAAGCGCTCGCTCAAGTACTGGTCGCAATCGGTGGCCACGGCCAGCGGCAATTCGCTGGACCGCTTGAGGCTGGCGAACTTCTCGGGCGGAACCAGGTAGTCCTCAAAGTCCTTGAACTGGCGCGACCCCTGCACCCAGATGTCGCCCGAGCGCAGCGAGTTCTTCAGCTCCGACAGGGCGCACAGTTCGTAGTAGCGCCGGTCGATACCGGCGTCGGTCATCACCAGCTTCTGCCAGCGCGGCTTGATGAAGCCGGTCGGGGCATCGGTTGGCACCTTGCGGGCGTTATCGGTGTTCATGCCGCGCAGCACCTCGATGGCATCGAGCACGTCCTTGGCGGCGGGCGCTGCACGCAGTTTGAGCACGTCGAGGAATTCCGGCGCGTAGCGGCGCAAGGTGGCGTAGCTCTCGCCGATACGGTGCAGGAAATCGAAGTCATCGGGCTGCGCGAGCTTCTGCGCTTCGGTGACGCTCTCGGCGAAGGCATCCCAGGACATGACTGCCTCAATGGCGGCGAACGGATCGCGGCCCGATTGCTTGGCGTCGATCAGCGCCTGGCCGATGCGGCCGTACAGGCGCACCTTGGCGTTGATGGCTTTGCCGGACGCCTGAAACTGCTGCTGATGCTTGTTCTTGGCGGCGTTGAACAGCTTGCCCAAAATGCGGTCGTGCAGGTCGATGATTTCGTCGGTGACGGTGGCCATAGCTCATCCTGACGGCGGCAACTCGCAGACGTTCGGATCGGCGCTGGTTTCCGTCACGGCCTTGCTGCGGGCCTGAAAACGCTGATAGCACTCCAGTCCGCAGAAATGCTCGACATATTCGGCCCCTTCCGGGGTGAAGGCGGCGTCGAGCGGAATTTCCTTGCAGCACACGCAGCAACTGGTGGTCGGTTCGTTGACGTTCATGGTGGCACCCCTCCATTGCTTGACAAAGGCGGCGAATGCCGCCGCCGGCATAGGCTTGGAGAACAGAAAGCCCTGCACCGCGTCGCAGTCCGCTTGCCGCAACTGCGCGAGACTGGCCGGCGTTTCTGCTCCCTCGGCTACCACGCTCATACCCAGCCCGTGCGCGAGCTGGATCACTGCCCGAACTATGGTCTGGTCACGGGCGTCATTCACGATTCCCGCGACAAACGATTGGTCGATCTTGAGCGTGGTAATCGGGCAGCATTTCAGGTGTTGCAGGCAGGAATAGCCCGTGCCGAAGTCGTCGGCCGCGAAGCGTACGCCGATGGCGCGCAGGGCATCGAACGTGACGAACAGAGCCGGATCGCCGAACGCGACCGATTCGGTCAGCTCAATTTCCAAACGTTCGGCCGGTAAATTCGTATCAGCCAGTACCCGCTTAAGCTGTGCATCGAACTCCGGCCCTACCTGGCTCGCCGAAACATTGACAGCCAGCCGGAACGGTTGCCAGCCCAGAGCCTGCCACTCGTGCATCTGACGGCAGGCTTCGCCCAGCACCCACGCGCCGATTTCCGGCATCAGACCGGACGACTCGGCCAGCGGTATGAACTGGCCAGGTGGCAGCAGCCCCAAGCTCGGGTGCCGCCAGCGTAACAGCGCCTCCGCGCCGGTAATCTGGTCGCTACGCAGATCGACAATCGGCTGGTAGTACAGATCAAGCTGCCCGCGCTCGACCGCGTGTGACAGTTGCGTCACTGTCCATTCAATGAGCTGGGAAGCGATCATGATCTTCCCTTGAAGGCGCGCAGCAGCCGTGCCACAGACAGGACGAACAAACCGGTCAGCACAACGGCTGCGACGCCCCAATGCACCCCGATGAACGCGCCGGCTGTCGTACCGGCGAGCACAGCGGCAAGAATCGGCAAATGGCAGGGGCAGGTGAGCACCGCCAGCGCGCCCCACAGGTAGCCGGCAAAAGGCTTGTGTGTCTCAGATGGGACGTGCTCCGGGCTGTTCATGGCTATATCTCCGATGTTTCGTGCGTCAATGCGGTCAACTGCGCTTCCAGGTGCGCCAGCGCCCGGCGTCGGTGTTCGACGAGCTGGCACAGGTCGGCCAGGCGTGCCGCTGCCTCGTCGCCGTCTGAAGCGTCCAGGGCGTGACACAAGCGCGTCAGCAGGTCCAGGCCGACACCGGCCTCCAAGGCAGCCCGCACGAAGCACAACCGCTGCAACACCTCCGCATCGAATAAGCCGTAACCGCCGGCGGTACGCGCCACCGGCCGTAACAATCCACGCACGATGTAGTCGCGCACGACATGCACGCTCACGCCGGCATCGTCAGCCAGTCGGGACACCGTGTAGGCGTTCATTGAACACCTCCTTTTCCTCACCCGGCGCAGCAAGAAAGCTGCTTCACGTCCTTGTTAAACGTTTGCGCCGCGAGCTTCAATCCCTCGACCATCGTCAGATAGGGGAACAACTGGTCGGCCAGTTCCTGCACCGTCATGCGGTTACGAATTGCCAGGGCCGCCGTCTGGATCAGCTCGCCGGCTTCCGGCGCGACCGCCTGCACGCCGATCAAGCGCCCGCTGCCGGCGTCGGCCACCAGCTTGATGAAGCCGCGCATGTCGAAGTTGGCGAGCGCACGCGGCACGTTATCCAGCGTGAGCAGTCGGCTGTCGGTCTCGATGCCGTCATGGTGTGCTTCCGCTTCGCTGTAGCCCACGGTCGCCACTTGCGGATCGGTGAATACGACCGCCGGCATCGCCGTCAGGTCGAGGGCCGCGTCGCCGCCGGTCATATTGATCGCGGCACGGGTGCCGGCCGCTGCCGCCACATAGACGAACTGAGGCTGATCAGTGCAGTCGCCGGCCGCGTAGATGTTCGGGCTACTCGTGCGCATGCCCTTGTCGATAACAATGGCCCCTTGCGCATTGACTGTGACTCCCGTCGCGTCCAGCGCCAAGCTGCGCGTATTCGGTGTCCGGCCGGTGGCGATTAGCAGCTTGTCGGCAGCAACGATGCCGTGCGCGGTGGTCAACACGAACTCGCCGTCCTCATGCGCGACCTGGCTGGCCTGCGTGTGCTCCAGCACCTCAATGCCCTCGGCGCGGAACGCCGCCGTGATGGCTTCGCCGATGGCCGGGTCTTCCCGGAAAAACAGTGTGCTGCGCGCCAGAATCGTCACCTTGCTGCCGAACCGGGCGAAGGCTTGCGCCAGTTCCAGCGCGACCACCGACGAGCCAATCACGGCCAGCCGTTCAGGAATCGTGTCGCTGACCAGCGCCTCGGTAGAAGTCCAGTAAGGCGTATCCTTCAAGCCGGGAATCGGCGGAATGGCCGGATTGGCGCCAGTCGCCACCAGACAACGGTCGAACGCCACTTCACGTTCGCCGCCTTGATCCAAGCGCACGGTCAGGTTCTGGCCGTCCTTGAAGCGGGCTTCGCCGCGCAGCACGGTGATGGCCGGGTTGCCGTCCAGGATGCCCTCGTACTTGGCATGACGGAGTTCATCGACGCGGGCCTGCTGCTGGGCCAGCAGCCGCTCGCGCAGGATCGCCGGAGGTGTGGCGGCGATGCCGCCATCGAACGGGCTTTCCCTGCGCAGATGGGCGATGTGGGCGGCGCGAATCATGATTTTGGACGGCACGCAGCCCACATTGACGCAGGTGCCGCCGATGGTGCCGCGCTCGATCAGGGTCACGTGCGCGCCTTGTTCAACGGCCTTCAGCGCCGCCGCCATTGCGGCCCCGCCGCTACCGATCACTGCGACATGCAGTGCATTGTCATCGCCGTTCGCCTTGTCGTCGCTGCCCAGCCACTCGCGCATCTTGCCTAGCAACCCGCCGGGCGTCGAAGTGGGCGGGGCATCGGCAAGCGTGGCCCGGTAGCCAATTCCTGCTACGGCGGCGGTCAGCGCATCCGGTGACGTGCCCGACAGGGTGGCGAGTTGCGCCGTTCCCTTCGGATAGGACACCAACGCCGACTGCACGCCGGGCACTTTTTCCAGCGCTTCCTTGACATGCACCGCGCACGAGTCGCAGGTCATGCCGGTGATTTTTAGATGGGTCATGCAACAACTCCTATTTTTCGTGTGGGCGACGGCTTAGACCATCAGCCGTGTTTCAGTGGTAGTTCGCAGCCATCCGGGCCGCAGCGGCGGTTCGCAGGCGAGACAAAATCCCAAATAGACACCCCGACCATGAACGCCAAGCCGACATAGACCAGGCTCGCCGTCCACCAGTTACCAAGCAACCAGACCGTCCCAGCGAACACGATGGCTGGGCCGACCATCCCGAGCAGGCTGCGGTACCATTGCCGATGACTCAGCCAGCCCAGTGCATTCGCCAGCAAAGCCACGACTGCGAACAGCGGCAGCAGCTTGGAGATAAACAACCCTTCGTATTCCTGTAGAAAGCCAAGGCCGATGGCCGCGCCCAGGCTGGCGATAGCCGGGAAACAGGCAGCGCATCCCATCGCGGAAACAACGCTGCCAAGCGCGCCAGCCTTGTCGGCAATGCGTGTAATCAGTCCCATGATCGCCCCAGGTTCGGGTTCAGTGGCTCACTGCTTGACGCTGGACGGGTAGCCCGCATCGCCAGTGGCCTTGATCAACTCATGCACACTGGTCTTGGTATCATCGAAGGTGACAACCGCTTCGCGTGGTTCGAAGGTAACGTCAACTTTATCAACGCCTTCAATCCTGGAAATCGCCATTTTGACGGTGATCGGGCAGGTGGGGCAGGTCATGCCGGGTACGGACAGCGTGACTGTCTGGGTCGCGGCCCACAAAGGAAAAGCAACAGTAGCGAGGGCGAGGGCGGCAAACAGTTTTTTCATGATGAACTCCTGTGATTAATAGAAAAATGGCATGACGTAGGGAAATCCGAGCGCGACCAGGACCAGCGCGGCCACGATCCAGAAAATGAGCTTGTAAGTAGCTCGCACTTGGGGAATCGCGCAGACCTCACCCGGTTTGCAGGCTTGCGCCGGGCGGTAGATGCGCCGCCAGGCGAAAAACAGCGCGACCAGCGCTGCGCCGATAAAGATCGGGCGATAGGGTTCCAGCACCGTCAGGTTGCCGATCCATGCCCCGCTGAACCCCAAGGCGATCAAAACCAGCGGCCCCAGGCAGCAGGCCGACGCAAGAATGGCGGCCAGCCCACCGGCGAAGAGCGCGCCGCGCCCGTTTTGTGGTTCAGACATACGCTTGTCCTTTCAAATTTGGTTTGGATAGCTTAAGCTTACTTCCGTAGTTATGTACGGAGTCAAGCGATATGCAAATTAATTTTGAGAATCTGACCATTGGCGTTTTTGCCAAGGCGGCCGGGGTCAATGTGGAGACCATCCGGTTCTACCAGCGCAAGGGCCTGCTGCCGGAGCCAGACAAGCCCTATGGCAGCATTCGCCGCTATGGCGAGGCGGATGTAACACGAGTGCGGTTCGTGAAATCGGCCCAGCGGCTGGGCTTTAGCCTGGACGAAATCGCCGAGCTACTGCGGCTGGAGGATGGCACCCATTGCGAGGAAGCCAGCGGCCTGGCCGAGCACAAGCTCAAGGATGTGCGCGAGAAGATGGCCGACTTGGCACGCATGGAGGCCGTGCTGTCTGAACTGGTGTGCGCCTGCCATGCGCGGAAAGGGAACGTTTCCTGCCCGCTGATTGTGTCACTGCAAGACGGAACGAAGCTCGCTGCATCGGCGCGGGGGAGTCACGGGGTGACTACGCCTTAGCGTGCTTTATTTTCCGAATTCTGAGACGACCCCTACCTGAACAAGCGCTACCGCTGCATTCTGACCAACATTGAGGAGCGAACCCTGCTCGACCTGCTGGCCACCCGCCGCCAGGACGTGGTGACCAACTACCTGATGAAGCTGAAAGACCGGCAGAAGGTCGAGATCGTCAGCATGGACATGTGGAACCCCTACCGGGCAGCGGTCAAGGCTGTGCTGCCCCAGGCCCGTATCGTGGTCGATAAGTTCCATGTGGTGCGCATGGCCAACGATGCCCTAGAGAGAGTGCGCA
>NZ_JBSXNH010000071.1:0-47387 GCF_056857535.1 Vreelandella sp. L-25 | reverse complement strand
TGGCTGGTGAGGGTGCGGCAACTGGCGCGGAACTTTATGTTGGGCATGGCACTGTCTGGGTGAATGGCGATAATGGCTATATTGCCATGCAGGTCAGTGGGTTAGAAGTGCTTCCGGGGGCCGGTCTCACGGATTCAGGATATTAAAACCATGAATTGTCGCTATAGAGGGAAGCTACTGCTGAGGCGATCCACAAAAAACATAAAAAAGCCCCGGTGCGTAGCCGGGGCAGCAAGTGAGCATTGAAACAGTAAGTGAAACTACATGGGCGTCTGTTTAGAACTCATAGCGAGCAGAGAGCCACAGGCGGCGACCCTCTTCGCTGTTGGCGTAAACGTTGCCGAAGCTGGTGCCATCGCCGTAGGCGCGGTAGTCGACAAAGTCTTTATCAAATAAGTTGTAGAGGGTGGCGCTGACGTTAAATTGGTCGGTAAACGCGTAACTGCCGCCTAGGTGAAACAGCGAGTAGGCTTTGAAATCCCCCAGGTCAGCGAAGGAGGGCGCGCCCCTAACACGTTCACGGTTGCGATAGCGCTCGCTGCGGTACTCGGCAGAGAGCCAAGTATCTAGCTTCGGTGTCGCCTGCCAACGCAGCGTGGCGTTCAGCGCGTGTTCGGGCGTATCAGTTAGCGGTTCGCCACGATTATTGCCGCTTTTCTGCTCGCTATCGGTGTAGGTGTAATTAGCGGATAAGCGCCAATCGGGGGTGAATTGATAGCTGGTGGAGAGCTCGACCCCCTGAGTCACCGCTTCATCGATATTCACGTCCTGGCTATACACGCCATCCGGGATAAGCGGGTCGTTTTCAATCAGGATATCGTTGCCGCTGGCAATTTTATCGTCGAACTGGTTGTAGAACAGCGTCGCGCTGGCGGTAAAGCCTGTTTGACTATCGTAGTGCGCGCCGATTTCGCTGCTGGTGCTGGTTTCCGGCTCAAGGTCCGGGTTGCCGATCGTCAGGATCGTGCCCTGGCCGGTCACCCCGTTAATACCCGAGTGAAGGTCATTCAGGGTCGGGGTCTTGTAGCCACGGCTCACACCGCCTTTTAATGTCCAGTTCGGCGTGGTGTTCCAGACTAAATAGCTGCGGGGGCTGAACTGGCTGCCAAACGCATCGTGATGGTCGTAGCGGCCGCCCAGCGTCAGCGCAAGATCATCCCGCAGCATCCATTCGTCTTCCGCAAAGAGCGACCAAGTGGTTTGCTCGAAAGTCTCATTGGCCAAGCCATCATCCAACTCCGCATCCCACCACTGGAGGCCAACAGTGGTCATGTGGTTACCCAACGGCATAATAAACTTGCTATCCAGCACCGTATTGGTGGTTTCCAGCTTACGCGGGGCACCGCCAATAATGCTGGAGAAGCCCTCATAGGCAACACCCTCTTCACCGGGAATCGTACGGCCAGTGGTTTCAGTGGTGTTACGCATTAGGCTCGATTCCAGCGTGCCAGAGGCAAAGCGCCCAGTATGGCCGATAGCCACCTGTTCCCGCTCAAAACGTAGCTCGTCGGCATAGCCGTTTGCCACGCCAGGGTTGGGCGCACAGCTGCGGGTGCGGCCGTCCAACGTACCGAGTTGGCACTCGTCGTTGTTGTAGCGCTGGCGGTTCACCTCCCCATCCAGCCAAAGGTCGTGGCTGTCGTTAGGCGTCCAGGTTAGTTTGCCGCCCAGGTTGTACACATCGCCCTCTACCGGGCTAGGGCCGCGCTGGCTCACCTCAACCGGGTTGCCGTTAGCGTCGGTGTAGACAAGCTCTGATGCGTCACGCTCATAAAAACGCCCGCGCAGTTGAACGCCCAGCGTGTCCTCTACCAGCGGGCCGCTGGTGTAGAGGTTAATTTCACGGCGGTCGCCAAAGTCACGATCTTCATTAAAGGTACTCTCGACGCCGACCGAGCCAACCCATTCGCGGTCTACTCGGCGGGTAATAATGTTGATCACGCCGCCCATGGCATCTGAACCGTATAGGGTGGACATCGGCCCGCGAATCACCTCAATACGCTCAATGCTGGAAACCGGCGGGAAGAAGCTGGTCGAGGTTTCGCCAAAACCGTTAGGCGTGACGCTTCCAGCCGTATTTTGGCGGCGGCCATCAATCAGGATTAGCGTGTAGTCGCTGGGCATACCGCGAATGTTGATATTGCTGCCACCGGTTTTGCCCACTTGTCCGCCAACATCGACTCCTTCTACATTACGCAGTGCATCAGCCACGCTGGTAATGCGTTCGCGCTGAAGCTCTTCTCTGGAAATAACCGAGATACTCGCCGGAGCATCCACCATTGCCTGCTCAAACCCACTGGCAGAGACAACAATGTTATCCAGTTGCGCTGATTCTTGCGCATTAGCCACCGAGGCAGTAACGCTAAGCGCGATGGCACTGGCTAGGGCGGTGCGAGTAAAGCGTGGCATGGCGATCCCCTGATATGAGTCTTGTTTGCTAATGAAACTGATTATCAAATGAGTTGCGGATTCTAAGAAGAAAAGTTCCCACTTGCGAGATGGTTTGATCGAACATGGTGTTGCTATTAATGGAACAGTGCCGGGTGGCGAGCGCCTGCCTGCAGAAGGTTGTTAGACCGCTAGCTAATATGGGCAGCCTGACGTTGCAGTAACTGCAACACGTCATTCGGTGTAATAGTAGTGCAAGTGATTTTGAGAATCGTTACTATTGGATTGACGGTTAATCAGGAGAGGCTCACATGCGACACACGTTACTGCAGCGCGGTTTACTGGGAATGTTGATGGGCGGCTTGCTGGTGGGCACTGCCCAAGCGCGCACGCTGGAGACGGCTTACGGCAACGTTGAGGTTGTTGATCACCCAGAGCGTGTAGTCACCCTATATGAAGGTGCGCTGGATGCCGCGCTGGCGGCAGGCGTGACCCCGGTAGGGGCGGTCACCACCCGTGGCGGCGACAACGTGGCGGAATACGTGACCGACTACCTCAGTGCGAACGAGCTCGAACACCCTGAGATTGTGGGCGTCGTGCGGGAAATCAATATTGAAGCGGTGTTGGCCCAGCAGCCGGACCTGATTCTAGCCGCGGCCCAGCTGCCGGAGGAGCAGTACCAACTGCTATCGCAAATTGCTCCCACTGTGGTGCCCCACACGCAACCGCTAGCGGCCGATAACTGGGAAGCCGAAGCGCGCTTATTCGGCCAGGCTTTGAATCAGGAAGAGGCCATTGACGAAGCGATCAGCGCCGTCGATCAGCGGGTCGACGCTATGTCAGACGCAGTAGCTGACGCCGACGTGGGCATCAACGCCTATCTGGTGCGCTGGATGCCTGGCGGCCCCATGGTAATGTCGGAAAACCTGATTGCCACCGGCCTGTTAGAGCGCGTCGGCCTGGATGTGCAAGGCGGCGAGCTGATCGGTGAACGGGGCGTGCACAGCGACGTATTAAGCCTTGAAAACCTCTCTCAGGTAGACGGCGACTGGCTGTTTTTGGCCACGCTAAATGATGACGGCCAAGCCGCCCTAGATAGCGCCAAACAGAGCCCCGCCTTCAACCGCTTGAACGTGGTACAGAACGAACGAGTGGTGCCGGTCAACGGCCAGCTCTGGAGCAGTGCCAACGGCCCGCTGGCGGCCCAGGCGATTCTGGATGACATCGAGAATGCGTTATTGCCGTGATGCTACTTACCAAGGCTGGAAGTAGCGCCAGGTGGCGCTGCTCATCCCGACACTGGATGCTGATTCTGCTCACCGCCCTTGTGGCGGTGAGCGTCGTTAGTTTGTTGATAGGCGCAGGCAGCGTTGGCCCCCGCCAAGTGTTAGGGCTGCTAAGCGGTAGTGATCACGCGGAAGCGCGCTTTATCGTCTGGGAACTGCGCGCCCCTCGCACGCTAATTGGTATTGCCGTTGGCGTTGCGCTGGGCGTAGCGGGGGCGCTGCTGCAAGCGGTTTCACGCAACCCGCTGGCCGATCCGGGCTTGTTGGGCGTGAGCGCAGGCGCTGCGTTTGCTGTTTCCCTGGCACTGGTGTTAGGGGCCAGCGCGGCCACTTTGCGCATTCCCGTGGCACAGCTAGGCGCGCTGATCGGCTGCGTATGCGTACTCAGCGTGGCGCGGCTGCGCGGTGTGGGGAGCGACCCGGTGCGCTTAGTGTTAGCGGGGGCCGCGTTTTCCGGGCTGCTCGGTTCGCTCAGCGCACTGATGCTGCTCTACGACCAGCGCGCCGCCGATGAGATTCGCTTTTGGGTGGTGGGCAGCTTGGCGGGTAGGCGGCTAGACGATTTATGGGCCGTGCTGCCAAGCCTGTTGATAGCAGGAGCGGGCGTTGTCGTGATTGCCCGGCCACTGGCTGCGCTGGCGCTAGGGGAGCGGGCCGCCAGCGGTTTAGGGCACCGCCCTGGGCTGATTCGCTGGCTGGCGGTGGGCTGCGTGGCGCTATTAGTTGGCGCGGCCACCGCTATTGCCGGGCCGATTGCGTTTGTGGGGCTGGTAGTGCCTTTTGTGGCGCGGGCCATCGCCGGGCCGGATATTCGCCGCACGCTCTGGTTCTGCCTGCCCGTCGGCCCGCTGATCGTACTCACCGCCGATATTATTTCCCGTGTCGTCGTCGCCCCCTCCGAGCTGCCCTTGGGCGTGCTCACCGCGCTATGCGGCGCGCCGGTGCTGATTGCGGTGGTGCGGGCCAAGCGCCTGCCCATGCTCTAACGCACTCTCTTTGGTTATCTGATGCTATGAAAATGACGGCAAAACAGTCGATGAGCGGTGTGGCACTGCCCCACACATCCACCGCTTATCAAGAAGAGCCGAGCGGCCAGGCGGTGGCTGTCCCGCAGGGCTACTGGCGCGCTGCGCTGCCCCGTTATGGGGTGAGCGTGCTGCTGGAAAAGCGCGCTGTGGCGGTGAATATCGGGTTGAGTGCCGCACTGATGGCCGCTTGCGTGCTCTATTTAAGCCTGGGCAGCGTAACGCTTTCTCCCAATGCGGTGGTGGCTTCCTTGCTGGGGCAAGGCGATAGAATGACCGCGTTTATGGTGCAGCAGCTGCGCCTACCTCGCCTGATCGCTGCCTGTTTCACTGGGGCTGCGTTTGCGCTGGCCGGGGTATTAATGCAAACCCTGGCCCGTAACCGCTTGGCGACCCCCGGCATTATCGGCATCGATAACGGTGCCACCGCCTTTGCGGTGGCCTCGATTGTTGGGTTAGGCGTAGGGATTGCCCCGCCTGCCATGGCACTGGCGGGGGCGACCACCGCCGCCGTGCTCACCTTTGGCCTAGCGGCGGGCAGCGGCACCCAGGGCTACCGCTTTATTGTGGCGGGCATTGGCGTGGGCGCGGTTTTTGGCGCGGTCACGCAGCTGATGTTGGCGCGGGTAGCGATTGATACCGCCAACGCCGCCTACCCCTGGACCGTCGGCTCCCTCAATGCCCGCCCGGCAAGCGCGGTACAGCTATTGGGTATTGGCTTGGCGCTTGGGCTAGTGGCCGCGCTGGCGCTGGCCCGCTCGCTCACGCTGCTGCGCTTTAAGGATGCCATCGCCAGTGGCTTGGGCACCGCGGTGAAAGCGCGGCGGCTGCAGGTGCTGTTACTTTCAGTGGTGCTTACTGCGCTGGCCGTTGCCGTGGCGGGGCCGGTGGGCTTGGTGGCGCTGATTGGCCCTGAAATTGCCCGCTCGCTCTCCAGCGCCCGCCATGTTCCCATTCTAGCCGCCACGCTGGCGGGAGCGCTGGTGATGGTGCTAGCCGATTTAGCGGGCCGCACGCTGTTTGCCCCTATCGAGATCCCCGTGGGGATTGTTACCGCCGTGGTGGGTGGCCCCTGGCTACTCTGGATATTAATGCGCCCGCAACGGAGCCGCCCATGACCTCATTACCCACGCTTTCCACCGATGCGCTCAACATGAGCTACGGCCAGCGCCAAGTGATTCGCGAACTCGGCGTTAGCCTGCCCAGCGGGCAAGTAACCGCCATTGTTGGCCCCAACGGCTGTGGTAAATCCACGTTGCTTTCTGGGCTTGCCCGCCTGCATAAACCCGATAGTGGTGCCGTGCTGCTCAACGGCCACGACATCGCCCAGATGCCCGCCCGCCAACTTGCCACCAAGCTGGCGCTACTGCCCCAAGAGGCGGTCGCTCCGGAAGGGCTGACCGTCACCGAACTGATTCGCTTTGGCCGCCAGCCCCACCAGGGCTGGCTGCGCCAGTGGTCGGCGGAAGATCAACAGGTGGTGCACCATGCGCTTGCCGCTGCCGGGTTGGAAGCGCTTGCCGACCGGCCGTTGGAAGCGCTTTCCGGCGGCCAGCGCCAGCGCGCCTGGATCGCCATGACCATCGCCCAGCAAACGCCGCTTTTACTACTCGACGAGCCCACCTCCGCGTTAGACTTAGGCCACCAAATCGAGGTGTTCGAGCTGGTGCGCGACCTGGCCTGCCAGGGCCGCACGGTGGTGATGGTGCTGCACGACCTCGCCAGCGCCTGCCGCTACGCCGACCACCTGATTGCCATGCGCGACGGGCAGATTGTTGCCCAGGGCGCACCCGCTGAGGTGGTAACGCCCGCGCTGGTGCGGGAGCTGTATCAGGTGGAGTGCACGCTGCTGCTCGACCCCGATACCGGCAGCCCCTTGCTCGCCAACGTGCGCCGAGCGACGCAACCCGTTTAAAGGCGATTTACGCAGATAACAACGTAAAAGGAATTGATGTGGCTTCTTCCCCGACCCGCGCTGACAAAGCGTCCGTCAATCAAAGCTTTCACGCCTTAATGCGCCTGTTGCGCTACGCCAAAGGCTATCGGCGGCAGATTATCACCGCCACGATTTGCTCGATTATCAACAAGCTGTTCGATATCGCCCCGGAAATTCTGATTGGCGTGGCGATCGATGTGGTGGTGAACCAGGAAAACAGCTTTGTGGCGCGGCTGGGGTTTGAATCGCCTCAAGAGCAGATCACCATTTTGGCGGTGCTCACCTTCTTTATTTGGGCGGGGGAGTCGCTGTTTGAGTACCTGTTCCAGATTCTCTGGCGCAACCTAGCCCAGCGGCTGCAAGCGGATATGCGCCAAGATACCTATGAGCACGCCCAGCGCCTCGACATGGCGTTTTTTGAATCGAAAAGCTCCGGTCAGCTAGTGGCCACCATGAACGATGACGTCAACCAGCTAGAGCGCTTTCTGGATGGCGGTGCCAACGCGCTGATTCAAGTAGTGGTCACGGTGGTGGCCGTAGGCGCGGTGTTCTTCGTGCTTTCTCCGCTGATCGCGCTGCTAGCGTTTACGCCGATTCCGCTGATCATTTGGGGCGCGTTTTTCTTCCAGCGCAAAGCCGGGCCGCTGTACAGCGACGTGCGCGAAAAAGTAGGCGACCTTGCCAGCCGTCTCTCCAACAATCTCAGCGGTATCGCTACGATTAAAAGCTTCACCAGTGAAGCGCGGGAAGCCGAGCGGCTGCGGGATGCCAGTGAAGCCTATGTGGAAGCCAACCGTCGCGCGATTAAAGTCAGTTCTGCGTTTATTCCGGTTATCCGCATGGCGATTTTGGCGGGCTTTCTCGCCACCTTTACTGTTGGTGGCATGATGGCGCTGAACGGCAGCCTCAACGTGGGCGCTTACGGCGTGCTGGTGTTTCTGACCCAACGCCTGCTGTGGCCGCTCACCGGCCTTGCCCAGGTGATCGACCTGTTCGAGCGCGCCATGGCCAGCACCAAACGGATTCTGGATTTGCTCGAAGTGCCGATTACCGTAAAGGACGACAGCACCACGCCCTTGGCCGCCCCGGTAAAAGGCGACGTGCGTTTCGAGGCGGTCAGCTTTCAATATGAAGCCAGCCAAGTAGGCGTAAACGGCGTGGACTTGCACGTGCCCGCTGGCAATACGCTGGCGCTGGTGGGGGCCACCGGCTCCGGTAAATCGACGCTGATCAAACTGCTGCTGCGCTTTTACGACCCCGCCAGTGGCCGTGTGCTGGTAGATGGCCAGCCCATCACCGACGTAAGTATGCACTCACTTCGCCAAGCGATTGGCTTAGTCAGCCAGGATGTGTACCTGTTTGAAGGCAGTATTCGCGACAACATCGCCTACGGCCAGCCGGACGCCGATGATGCCGCGATTATCGACGCCGCCAAAACCGCCGAAGCCTGGAGCTTTATTGAAACGCTGCCCCAAGGGCTGGATACGCCAGTGGGCGAGCGGGGCGTGCGCCTTTCCGGCGGCCAACGCCAGCGGCTTTCACTGGCGCGGGCGCTGTTAAAAGACCCGCCGATTCTGGTGCTGGATGAAGCCACCAGCGCGGTGGATAACGAAACCGAAGCGGCCATTCAGCGCTCGCTAAAACGCATCGCCCATGGCCGTACGGTGATTATGATTGCCCACCGGCTCTCCACCATTGTGCACGCCGATGAGATTGTGGTGATCGAGAAAGGCCAAGTGGCGGAGCGCGGCACCCTCGCCAGCCTGTTAGCGGCGGACGGCCATTATGCCGCCCAGTGGCGGGTACAAACCGGGGCCGCCCAGGCAGGCGACGTTGAAGCGCTTAGCCACTAAGCGCCCATCAGTGGCTAAGTCAAGCGTTAGCGGTTCACCAGCAGCGCATTTAGCGTGACGGGCACATGCTCATCAATCTGCTGGTAGCCCAACATCGACAGCACGGTGCGCACCGTGCTGTTAGCCATCAGCGCGTTGCCATCCAGCGCCATGGGTTCGGCGTGGGTCACGCGCACCTCGTTTAACCCTTCGCGGGTAAAGCGCAGTGGCACCGCCTCTTCTTGGTTAATCAGGTCGGTTTGCACCCGAAAGGTGAGGGTTTCCACCATCGACTCGCCAATATCCAAGCCGTCTAACCGCTCCGGCGGCATTTGCGCCACCAGCGTCACTAGCGTGGTGTTCGCCAGCAAGCCCACCCACGGCGGCAGCTCCCCAAAGCGATTGAGCAGATCGGTTTGGCTCAAGCGCAGCGGCAGGCGCAGCGTGCCATCGGCAGCAATATCGCCCTGCAAGTTATTCACCTGATGGTGATGAATTTGCGGGGCCTCGCCATCCAGTTGGGTGATCGACGCCTGCACCTGAGACTGGCCAGGATCAAGCTGCCAATCCGCCTGCACCGGCAGCACCAACAGCAGCGGGAAAAGAGCCATCAAAGCTTTCAAAGCGATTCTCCATAGAAGCATTCACCACCAGACCCCAGCGCCGCCAATTAGTGCCGAAAAAATGCCGACTTCGCCGTAAGATAGCGCACCAAGGGGTAGCCTCGTCCCCACACATTCGCTATTATATGCACGCTTTTCGGGCCTATAGCTCAGTTGGTTAGAGCAGGGGACTCATAATCCCTTGGTCGTAGGTTCAAGTCCTACTGGGCCCACCATTTCTAAGTCTCTCCCCCTAGATTGCCTTCTTCTTAAGCCCCTGACCAACGTCAGTAAACGGCTCCTTTGCCATATTCGCAGTTTCTCAAAACCTCATTTGTCTCTATTGGTTCTTCCACCGATCCTCCTTCGAACCCCCCGTTCCTCCCCAACCTCTTGCCCCACCAGAGTGATTGTGGTTGTGAATAAAAATCCGTATCATTCGTCTTACTATAACGAACTCCTCATACCCGTTGAGACTCACTCATGCTCCGTAAAACCATGCCGTTTTCCGTCGCGCCGTTGCCTGCTGCCGTTCGCCGTTCACTGGTGGTGTCGCTCGGTGGAATGCTGTGCGCTGCGCCGATGGCCGCACTGGCTCAAGAAGACACCATCAATACCGGTACCACGGTGGTCACCGCGACCGCGTTGAAGGTAGATACGCCGTTGGTGGAGACGCCGCGCCCGGTCTCTAGCGTTGATCGGGAAGAGCTGGAAACCCGTAACGTGCAGCAGTTGGATGAAACCTTCCGCTATCGTGCCGGTGTGCTATCAGGCCATTTTGGAAGTGATAACAATACGGATTGGTTCAAGGTGCGTGGTTTTGACCAGTCCACTTATCAGGATGGGTTGCGCATTTACCGTGAAGGCTTTTACCAGTGGCTGCCTGAGCCGTATGGCTTGGAGCAAGTCGAAGTATTCAAAGGGCCTTCCTCGATTCTATACGGCGAGGCGCCTCCCGGTGGTTTGATCAATGCGGTGAGCAAGCGTCCTACGGAAACGCCGCAGGGCGAGGTGAATTTCCAACTGGGCAACCGTAATCATCGCCAAGTGGGGGTCGATACCAGCGGGCCGTTGGGTGAGTCTGGTGACGTTCGCTATCGGTTGGTGGGCGTGTACAAAGAGCGCGATGGCGATCTCGACCACACGGATAATGAGCGCTATTACTTCGCGCCTAGCCTCGCCGTCGATATGAGCGACGATACGAGCGTGACCTTCTTGGCCAGCGTGCAGAAAGACGATGGCGTGCCGGTCAACCCGTTCAAGCTGCCCTACGGCACCGTGCAAGATACGCCGTTCGGCCGCGTCGACCCGCAAACCAACCTCAGCGAGCCGGGCTACGACCGTGATAACCGCACGCAGTGGGCGCTGGGTTACGAGCTGCGCCATGACCTCAATGATACGTGGCGGTTTGAACAAGATTTACGCTACAGCGAGCTAGACCTGGAGCTACGCAGCACCTATGCGTTCTTCATGTCGGACGCCCGTCGGGCAACGCGTGGCCATGTCTATCGCGATGGTTCTATCGACAGCTGGACGGTCGATAACCGCATGGTGGGTAACTGGTACACGGACCGCACCGAGAACACGCTGTTGCTGGGTGTCGATTATCAGAACCTTGGGGTGAGTGGGCAAGAAGCCGACCCGTTCCCATTTGGTGATCCTATCGACGTGTTCGACCCCACCTACGGCAACTTTACGCCGGTGGGCGCGGATGACTTGCTGAGCCGCGAGATCGATAAAGAGCAGACCGGTTTGTATGCTCAAAACCAACTTCGTATTGATGACCGCTGGGTGCTGCTTGGCGGCGTGCGCGTTGACCAAGCCGAGACCGAAAACAGCAACCTGACATCCGGTGTCACGCAGCGCTCCGATGATGACCAAGTCTCTTGGTCGGGCGGCGCGATGTACCTGAGCGACCAAGGGATCAACCCGTATATCAGCTACACCGAGTCGTTCGATCCGGTGGGGCGTGTAGATGACGCGGGCGATCTGTACGAGCCCCGTGAAGGCGAGCAGTGGGAAGCCGGTGTCAAAATCGCGCCGTTTGGCTGGGATGGCTACGTGACGGCTGCCGTGTTCGACCTGAAAGAGAACAATACGCTCGTGAGTTCTCCTGCCGGGTTCCAGGTTCAGAAAGGCGAGCGTACTTCTCAAGGGTTTGAGCTGGAGGGCGTGGGTTACCTCACCGATGCGTTAAAAGTGACGGCTGCCTATACCTACACGGATTCACGCTTGGAAGATGATCAGCGTGCGCCATTAATTCCGCGCCATCAAGCGTCTACTTGGCTGGATTACGCCTTTACCAATGGGGCCTTGCAAGGCGTGAGTTTGGGTGCTGGTGTACGCTACGTGGGCAGTACGGTGGACACGAGCGTTGCGGACAATACCGCCGTCGATAGTTATATGGTGGCGGATGCCATGGTCGGTTATGAGTTTGCCGATGGCTGGCAGGCTCAGGTAAACGTCAATAATCTAACTGATGAAGAGTATGTGGCCAGCTGTGAGTACTGGTGCTACTACGGCGAATCTCGCAGTATCATCGGCAGCGTGAAATACCGCTGGTAAGAGCGATCACTCGCACTCAGCTTTAACCCACAACGCCCGGCTTTAAGCCGGGCGTTGTTGTTCGTCGTTGTTGTTCGTCTATGTACTACCCATTCACCATCGCGTGCCATACGGTGCATTTGGTGGGGCCTTGCGCTAGGTCTGCACAGGTATCCACGCGCCATAGGATGGTGGCTTGGCAGTGCACGGTCAGTTCACCTTGCCGCTGGTCGAGCCGCCACTGAAAGCGTATCTCTCGTGTTTGGTCGTCGCCGTGGTCGCTGATCAGAGTAAGCGTTGGCTGTGCGGTATCTGTGCTGAGGTGTGTTAACGCAGCGATTTCAGCGCTTTGTTGTGCGGGGGGTAATTGCGAGCCGCCGCGATAGCCGGGTAAGTAGCGCTGCTGGTGGGCTTCAGCCTGTAAGAAAGGTAGGGTCTGTTCTGGCGTAATGCGCCCATATTTGCGCACATTGGGCAGTATGATCACGCTGGCGGCGAGTCGGCAGCCGCCGAGGTGGCTGCTCTCCCATACCTCGAACGGCAGCGGGTGCTCAGCTACCGTGCTGGCTAGCGCTTTGAACGTTTTATAACCGTACTTCGCGCAGCACTTATCTTTGGTGCCGTGGGTACAGCAAAGAACCAAATCATTGCGCATCGCTGGCTGCTCCCACTGGCTAAGGCGGGTGCCACTTTGAAAGGCGCTGAAGAACGCCTCTAACTCCCATCGTGCCACGCGAAAGCGGCGCCTCTCCGGCATCAGAAAGAGCTGATGCTGGTACTTTTCCATGCCCGGCTGTTGGATCAGGTTGATGCGCAGGCCATCGTCAGCCAGCGTATCTAGCGTTTGCTTTAATGAATCGCTCATATCGCTGGCGTGGCGTAGTTTGCGCTGCCACTTCGCGCGCGGCCAGCTAAGCAGTAAGTTGCGCTCGGCATGAGCGGCGCTACCGGCCAGCGGGTCGTGCTGTTCACGGCTTAAATCCGCGCAGAAGGTGTGGTTCATAGGGCTGCCTGTAACGTCGCCGAGGTGAAGGGCACGCACACTGGGCTGCCGCTAGCGGGGTCGCGCAGAATGTGAGCATCCAAGTCGAAGACGCGCTTTAGGTTGGCCGCGGTGAACACATCGCTTGGCGTGCCGCTGATGACGATTTGCCCGTCGCGCATCATGACTAGGTGGTCGGCGTAAGCGGCGGCGAGATTCAAGTCGTGCAGTACCAGCAGCAGTGTGCGGCCATGGTCGTGGGCCAGCCGAGAAAGCAGTGCCAGCAGGTCTACCTGCACCTTCAAATCTAAAAAGGTGGTGGGTTCATCCAGCAAAATCAAATCGGTCTGCTGGGCGAGCACCATCGCGATCCAGCAGCGCTGGCGCTGGCCGCCAGAGAGCGCTTCCACATCTCGGTCGGCAAACTCGGTCACGTGCATATAGGCCATGGCTTCGGCGATGGCGTTGGCATCCTGCTGTGGATCTTTTTTCCAAAACCCTTGGTGGGGGAAGCGCCCCATCCCCACCAGCTGTTTTACGCTCAACCCCTCGGGGGCGATGGGGCCTTGCGGCAAAATGCCTAGCCGCTGGGCGACCTCCCGGGTGTTGCTGCGATGAATGTCCTTGCCATCGAGATAGACATGCCCGCCGCTGGGCGTCAGCGTGCGCGCCAGCGTTTTTAGCAGGGTCGATTTACCGCTGCCATTGGGCCCCAGAAGCACCGTGAGTTGGCCTTCCGCTACAGCAATATCCACCCCTTGCAAAATGCGCTTAGCGTCGTAGCCAGCGTGCAGGGCGTCAGCGGTGAGTCGTGATGCAGGATGGGAATAGACGGGCATAAGGTAGGCTCAGGCAAGCTCAGTCACGGAATTAGGGCAGTCAGCACCCTAAGGCAAAATATTCTCATTTTCAATGTTGTTCTTGTGGCTGCCTGTTCTGTGTCATTGCGGACGTTCGAACGGTGCGTTCGCAACGGTAGACCTGTCTGTTTCTTTGTGCATAATATAATCATTATCATTTAGATCCGCGTTAGCATTTCAGCGGCCGCTAAAGTGATAATTCACCAAGGGTTCATTCGTACGACGTTACACACAACGCAAGGGAGCAGACATGCAAACGATGAAACACGCCGCTTTCTGGCCAACGGTCACCTTGGCAGGATTAGTGGCAGCCACTCAGGCCAATGCCCAGCAAGAGGCAACTGACGTGGGGCAGGCGCTCAACGAGTCATCACCCACCATGGTCGTGACGGCGACGCGTAGCCGCAGCGAAGAAGGCCAAACCCCGCAGCGGGTGACAGTGATCACGCGTGAGCAGATCGAACAGCAGCTCGCCATCACCGACGACCCTGGCCAGGTCTTGAGCAACTTGATTCCCTCCTTTTCACCTAGCCGTCAGAAGCTGTCCAACGCCGGAGAGACGCTGCGCGGGCGCGATGCGCTGTTCCTGATCGATGGCGTGCCTCAGTCCAATCCGCTGCGCGATAGCTCTCGTGATAGTTACACCATCGACCTCTCCATGGTCGAGCGGATTGAAGTGATTCACGGGGCCAGCGCCGAGCATGGCTTGGGGGCCACCGGCGGTTTGATCAACTTCGTCACCCGTCGGGCCGAAGGGGGCGGTATTAGCCAAAGCGCGGGCATTAGCGTCACCATTGACGACGACCTGCACTCGGAAGGCCTGGGCAACAAGCTCAACTATCGCATTAGCGGTCAGCAGGGCGACTGGGATTTCGTGGCCTCGGCCACCCGCCAGGAGCGGGGCGTGTTTTACGATGGCGGCGACCGTCGCGTGGGCATTGCCTACCCCGGCGAGCTGCAAAACTCGGAAAGTTACGACCTGTTCGGCAAGTTAGGCTACTGGATCGACGACAATCAGAATATCGAGCTGTCGCTCAATCATTTTGATTTGGAAGAGGGCGACGACTACGTGCCCGTGGTGGGCGACCGCGATGCGGGCATCCCGACCAGCGCCGAGCGGGGCACACCCGACGGCGCGCCAGGCTTCAATGAAGTCACCACCGCCCGCTTGGCGTACTCCCACGCGGATTGGTACGGCAACGCGGTCGATGCCCAGGTGTATCGCCAGCGCTTCCGAGCGCGCTTTGCCACCACGCCGTTCTTCCCTTACCTGGATGGCAACGGCAATACCCAGTTCGACCAAACCCGTAACGAATCGGATAAACAGGGCGCCAAGTTCACCCTAAACCGCCAGGGCATGCTGGATGACCGGCTCGGCGTGACGGTGGGGTTAGACATCCTCGAGGATGAAACCCGCCAAATGCTGGTAGAGACCGGGCGCACCTACGTGCCGGAAAGCCGCTACAGCAACATTGCGCCGTTCTTACAGGGGCAGTTCAAAATCGCCGACCCGCTCACGCTGCATGCCGGCGTTCGCCATGAGCACGCCGATCTTGAGGTGGATGCCTACGAGACGATTGACCGTAGCAACGTCACTCAAGATAACGTCGCGGTAGGAGGCGGCAACCCCAGTTTCGATGAAACGCTTTATAACGTGGGTTTGACGTACCAGGCCACGGAGTGGGCACAGCTGTATGCCAGCTACTCGGAAGGTTTTGGCATGCCGGACGTGGGTCGCGTGCTGCGGGGCATCGGCGAACCGGGGCAGGATGTGGATACGCTGCTTCAACTGCAGCCCATCGTGACCGATAACCAGGAAATTGGCGCGCGCTTTGACTGGGAGCGATACGGCCTGGAAGTCAGCTACTACGAATCGAACTCTGACTTTGGCCAGCGCTTGGCCGAACAGAACGGTACGTGGGTGGGCAGCCGGGAGAAAACCGAAATCCAAGGGGTGGAAGTGACCGGCAACATGCAGGTCAATGACCAGCATGATCTGTCGCTCTCCTATGCCCATACCGAAGGCAAGTCGGACCAAGACGGCGATGGCAGCGTGGACACCAAGCTCACCGGGATCAACATCGCGCCCGATACGCTCAAGTTGGGCTGGAGCGCCGTATGGAACGACCGTCTCTCGACCCGCCTACAGGGCCGCTATTACTTCGACCGCAGCGTCGATAACCCGGCGCTCGACTTCGATGGCTACGGTTTGGTGGATGCCTCGCTGGCCTACCAGCTCCCTACGGGGCAGCTATCGCTGGGTATCGAGAACCTGACCGACGAAGACTACCTCACCTATTACTCTCAAGCCGCTCGCATCAGCGATGAGTACTACTTCACCGGTCGTGGGCGCACGTTCACGGTGGGGTATCAGCTGGATTTTTAAGGCTTAACGCTGGCGCGCCCGATACAAGAGATAAACAAAAAAGGGCGCGCCAATGCCCGCAACGAAAATACCGGCAGGCAGGTCGTTAGGCAAAAAGGCGACGCGGCCGAGTAGGTCGGCATAAAGCACGAGTAATGCACCGACCAGTGCGGATGCAGGCAGTAGCCGCGCTAAATGTCGGCCCACCCATCGCGCCGCTAGGTGCGGTGCCATGAGGCCCACAAAGCTGAGCCCTCCCGCCACGGCCACCGCAGCACCGGCCAGCACCACGCTACAGGCAAGTAGCACGATTCGGCTGCGCAGTAACGGTACGCCTAACCCTTGGGCTACGCTGTCGCCAAGCGCCATTGTATCGGCGTGGCGCGTTAGCAGAAAACTCACCGGCGTCGCTAACAGTAGCCACGGCAGCAGGCTGGACACATCGGCCCATTGGGCGGCGTATAAGCTGCCGGTCAGCCAGGTATAGGCGCTCATGGCGGCGGAGTCGTCACTCATCACGATCAGTAGCGTAGTGCCCGCGCCCATGGCGGCGGCTAGGCCAATGCCCACTAGCACCAAGCGCGCAGGGCTAATACCACGCTGCCATGCCAAGCTGACCACAAGCAGAGCGGCGAATAAGGCTCCGAGCATGGCCGCCACCGGTAGCCAGCCGATGCTAACGTGCGAACTGAGCAACGCGATAAAGAGAACGGCGGCTAGCGCCGCGCCGCTGGTAATGCCAATAACATCCGGCGAGGCAAGCGGGTTACGCACGATGCTTTGCAGAATGGCGCCTGCCATTGCCAGCGCCGCCCCTACCAGGATCGCCAGCACAATACGCGGTAGCCTAAGCTGCCAAATAATGAACGTCAGCTCGCTATCCGCTGGGTTAATAAGGGAATGCCCGACTTGCAGTGGTGGAGTAGGAAAACTTCCCAAGCAAAGCGACAGAGCCGCGCTTAGCACAAGCCCCACACTCAATAGCAGCAGCGTGAGACGAAAACGTGTGCCAAGCGCGTTGCTGGCGTCAGAAGGAGAGAGCGCTGCGAGTGTCATTGGCGAGCCATGTTGCGTCGTGCGAGGTAAATAAAGAAAGGCGTACCAATGAGCGCTGTCATGACGCCGACCGGCACTTCCTGTGGAGGAATTAAAAACCGCGATGCCGTATCGGCCAGCAGAAGCAAGCAAGCGCCCAAAACGGCACAGCCAGGAAGCATCCAGCGATGGTCAATGCCAAAGAGGCGGCGAGCCATGTGGGGCACGATTAGCCCGACAAACCCAATCATGCCCGCCAGGGCTACTGAGCTGCCTGCCAATACAATCACCACGAGCCCCAGAAGCAGTTTGATGCTGCCCGCGCGCATGCCTAGGCTTGTCACCATGTCATCACCTAATAACAGCGCATTGGCGTGACGTACCAAGAGGGCGCTAAGCACTATGGCACCACCAAACAGCGGTAGCAGCGGCAGTACTAGGTCAAGGTCGCGTCCCGCCACAGAACCCGCTAGCCAATAAAGCACGCTTTCAAAGCTCTGCTGGTCGACCACCAGGAGCCCCTGGCTGAAGGAGACAAACATCGCGGTCACCGCGACCCCTGCCAGCACCACCCGCAGCGGCGAGTTCTCGCCATAGCGCCCGCGACTTAGCAACGCCACTAAACTTGCTGCCACTAGCGCGCCGAGTAGGGCGGCACCCACATAATGGGCAGGCGTATGCAGCGGCAGTAGCGCTACCGCTACCACGACGAAAAACATCGCCCCGGCGTTAATGCCTAAAATACCCGGCGAGGCGAGCGGGTTGCGAGTCATGGTCTGCATCAGTGCGCCCGCTACGGCCAAGCTAGCACCCACGAGCGCCGCCACCACGGCGCGTGGCAGGCGCTCGGTATATAGAATGATATGCGCCACATTAGCGGGATCGTAAGCGGTTAGCATACGCCACAGTGCCGACCACTCTAGCGGGGTGGTGCCGAGCATGACGCTGCCGATAAACGCCAGTAGCGTCATGGCAGCGCCTGCTAGCAACCCTAACCACTTAGCGGAGCTGCTGTTCAGCATGAGGGCGGCTCCTGAATGCATAAAGCGCAGTGTGGCAAGTGGCCATCGGTGGCCGGGGTGAGCTGATAGTAGCGGTAAAGGTCATCCAGCATGGCGTTGGCCGCCAAAATACCGCCGCCCATCATCCAACTAACGGGGTCTGCCTCAAATACTTGGCCGCGCTGCACAGCCGTTAGCCGTTGCCACAAAGGGTGAGAAGCCCAGTGTTGGTAGTTGGCCGCAATGGCTGGGTCATCTGGCTCCAGCAGCACAAAGATGACATCAGCCTCAAGCACCGGAATGTTCTCCGTGCTGACAAGCTTCATCCCCCAGTCTTGAGAGGCCAGCGTCTCGGGTTGTTCAAAGCCCAGCTCATCTAGAATCGAACCGGCAAACCCGCTGGTATAGATCCGCACATGATCGCTTTTAAAGCGCACGACGGCGACTTTTTGCGGCCATTGGCCCCCTAGCTGATCAGCGATCTGCTGGCGAAAGTCCGCCACGCGGGTTTCCCAGCGCTGCAGCAGCGCTTGGGCTTGCTGTTCGCGCTCGCTGGCCTCGGCCACCAGCGCTAACGTCGTTTTGAAATCATAGACGGTGTTGGCGTAAACGCTGGTCGCCATGGCGCTTAACAGCGGGGCGACGCGTTCGTGCCGAAAGTGACTGGCGATAATGGCATCCGGGTTCAGCCAAGCCACTTTCTCAAGGTTCGGCTGGGTTTCCAGCCCCACGTGCTCAACATTGGTAAGCGCATCGCGTAAATAGCGGTAGGTGGGCTTTTCCAGCCAAGCGTCAACCACGCCAACGGGGGTAATTCCGAGAGCTACGGCACTGTCCGTGGCTCCTTGGTAGAGCGTTACTAGGCGTGGTTGGTCACATTGAGTAGGTAAATCAGCAGTGGTGGCTACTTCATTGGCTATAGCAAAGAAAGGCAGCAGGGTGGAGCAAAAAATAAGCAACACCCGCCACCCTGTGCGGCTGCCATAAGCGTCTGCTGTCTGCATACGTGCCCTTCGGTGTCACGGAGAAAGGCGAAATCATGGCATGTTGTAAAAGCTAATGCAAAGCATTATCAAATAAGGGCTGCCACTACCTCCACCGCCCCAAATACTCCCACCCCGGCGGCCACCGGCCAGCCCAGTGAGCGCAGGCGACGCCACACCAACAGCGTAACGCTCAGGCCAATCGCGGTGGCCAACCAAGAGACAGGGCTGGGGTTGACGGGCACTATCGAGACGCCCAACACGGCGGCAATCATCATGGGGCCCAGAATCACCAGCCATTGGGGCATGGCGTTCATTCCCGCTGCGCTACCAAGACGGCGCTGCATCCATAAAAAGGGCACCACTCGCATCAGCAGCGTGCCGAGTGCGCAGATAATGACGGCGATCCACATGGCGCTGCTCATGGGCGGCTCCTCCGTGGTTGGAACGTGACCGTATAGAAGCACAGCGCGCCGCAGGCGGCTGCGAGAGGAATGGCCACGTTGCTCCATCCGGCCAAGTTCAACCCTAGCGCGGCAAGAATGGTACACAGCATGGCGGCAGCCCAGCGCTTGTCGGTAAAGCGCGGTGCCACCATGGTGAGAAACAGCGCGGGGAGGGCGAAGGGCATAATCTCACCCAGTAGCGGCCAGCGGGCGGTGACCGCCTCGCCGCCGGTCGCACCCACCGCCGTGCCGATAATCCACACTCCCCACGCCAGCAGCGAGGCGCCTACAAACCAGCTAAACCGTTTTACTTCCGGTAGCTGGGGGAGCCGTGTGAGCGCCAAAGCAAAGACTTGATCGGTCAGGCCGTGCATCAGCCAAGGCCAGTGGCGGCTTCGGGGCAGCAGCGCGGCCAAATTGGGGCCGTACACCACGTGGCGCACGTTGATGAGTAGCGTCATGGCCACCACCAGCCATAGCGGCGCACCAGCGGCAATCATGCCCACGAACAGAAACTGCGAGGCACCCGCGTAGATCAGCGCTGAAATGGCGGCCGCTTCCCAAGTGGTAAAACCGGCCTGGGTCGCGACCAAACCAAACGAGAGCGCGACCGGAATATAGCCGCCTAACAACGGAATTGCTTCACGCACGCCCTGTAAGGCAGAGCGCAGCGGTGAGTGGTTGGCGTGCACCGTGTGATCGGCTGGCTGGCTCATGGTGGGGTCCCTTCTTGGCCGTAGGTGACGGTGAGTAGCAGGGTGGCTTCATCGGTGTGCGTACGGTACAGGTGCGGCTGGTCGGCCTGAAAGGTGATGCTTTCGCCAGGGGTGAGCGTGGTGGTCGCACCCTCTGGGCCTACTTCTAACCATCCGCTAATGAGCGTCAGCGTTTCCCGCGTGCCCAGGGTATGGGCCTCGGCGTGGCGCAGCGTATTGGGCGCGCAGCGCATCCAGTAGGCATCCACCTGTGGCACGCCTTTGCCCTGGTCAATCAGCTGCACCTGCACGCCATCCTCGCCGAGCGGCACGCTAATCGGTGCAACTAGGGTGCCAAACGGAACGTTGAGTTGGACGGCCAGCCGCCAGATCGTGTCGAGCGTGGGGTTACCGTTGCCCTGTTCTAAGCGGCATAGGTTGGATTTCGCGATGCCCGCCGCGTTGGCAAGTTGCGAGAGCGATAAATCCTGCGCTTTACGAAGCGCTTGGAGGTGTTGGCCTAGCGTAACAAGAGAGTGCTCATCCATGGTGATTGCCCGTTGTTCCTTTTATAGAGCGTTCTATATAAGGAACAGCGGGCTGTCAATCGACAAGCAATAAAGAAGTGGTTAGGTGAGCTTGCGCGCTCGGCAGGCGGCGGCGGTAAACAGCACGTCGGTGGAGGAGTTGAGGGCTGTCTCCATGGAGTCTTGAACTACGCTAATCACAAAGCCAATGGCCACTGCCTGCATGGCGACTTCGGTAGGAATGCCGAACAGGCTAGCGGCCATAGGGATCAGCATTAATGAACCGCCCGCCACGCCAGAAACGCCGCAGGCCGCGAGGGCCGACACCACGCAGAGCAGCAGCGCGGTGGGGAAGTCGACGCTAATGCCCAGCGTATGCGTGGTGGCCAGGGTGATCACGGTAATCGTGATCGCCGCGCCGCACATATTGATGGTGGCACCCAGCGGAATGGAGATTGAGTAGGTGTCGGCATCCAGGTCTAAGCGGCGGCACAGCTCCAGGTTCACCGGGATATTGGCTGCCGAGCTGCGGGTGAAAAATGCCGTAATAGCGCTGCCCCGTAGGCAGGCAAACACCAGCGGGTAAGGATTTTGGCGGGTAGCCAAGTAGACCAATAGCGGGTTACTTACTAGCGCGACGAACAGCATACAGCCAACGATCACCCCCAATAGCTGGGCGTAGTTAAGCAGTGCCTGCACGCCAGACTCCGCCAGCGTACCGGCCACCAAGCCGAAAATACCCAGTGGGGCTAAGCGAATCACCAGCGTGACAATACGCGTAATGGCGGCGGATAAGTCGCTCAGCGCTTGGCGGGTAGTGTCGCTGGCTTGGCGCAGCGTTAACCCCAGGCCAATCGCCCAGGCCAGAATGGCAATAAAGTTGGCTTCCATCAGGGCAGTGACGGGGTTGGCCACCGCGTTGAGCAGCAGGTCACGCAGCACGCTAAGAATATCGCTGGGAGGGTTGCCATCAACTTGGCCTGCATCCAGCGCCAGCTCCGTAGGGAACGCAAAGCTGGCCGCCACGGCAATTAACGCGGCAATCAGCGTACCTGCGACGTAGAGTAAGAGCACCGAGCGAATATGGGTCGGCTGGCCCGCCTGATGGGCGGCAATGGCCGCCGCCACCAGCACGAAGACCAAAATAGGCGCCACGGCCTGCAGCGCGGCAATGAAAAGCTGCCCGAGAAGCGCTACATCGCTGGCTATGTCGGGTACGAGTAGGGCCAGCAGCACCCCAGCGACAATACCGATGACGATTTGAGGAATAAGCCCCAGCCGTAACAAGGGTCGAAAAACGGTGGTAGCGGTGGCAATCATTGCGTGACTCTCAGGTAGTAAAAGGGGGGAAGTGATGCGGCGGTAAGCGCCACCGCGCCTGAAAGGGGCAGCATTCTATCAGTTGAGGGCTTCTCTGGGGTGGGTGTGCCAAAAATCGGCACTCGCTGTCACAGAGATGAGCGCCAGACTATACTTCGCTTGCTGCGGGGCATCATCGCAGCGTGGCTTTAGTGCTACTTCCCGCCTATCCCAAAAAAAGAAGAAGGAACGTTTCATGCGTATGAAAGTGTTGTTTGCTGCACTGCTGATGCTGTGCAGCTCGTCGCTCGTCATGGCGGCCGACTACTACGTCGATATCACCAACCGTGCTGGCTACACCATTTACTATATGTACGTGAGCCCGGCGGATTCGAAAAGTTGGGAGGAGGACGTGCTGGGCAGCGACGTGTTGATGAATGGGGATACCCAGCGCGTGACGCTAACGGGGTATAAAAGTCCCTTATTCGATATTCGCTTGGTCGACGAGGACGATGACAGCTATACCTTCTGGAACGTCGATGTTTCTACCCAAGATATCGTGGTGACGCTGGATAATCTGGACTAATAACGGGCAAGCGGCTTGCAACCCATTGGGAAGCAAGTGTTTTGCTATCAGCATGTTCTGCGTGCTTATTGCGCTACAGATTAAGCACTGGAATCACTGAAAACAAAGCCAAGCAAACTCATCTACGAAGACTAATCGACAATAATTATTTCGACTAAAGTGGTTAGACTTTGGTTGTAATTGCCGCCAATTTACTGGACTAATGGCCTATTGCAGTGAATAAAGGGCACCCTAAAAGCCAGCGGCGCTGGCAAAAAATGCCATAGGGACAGCTAAGTCCTGAACCCTTTCGTTCACCCTGACTGCGAGCGGTACTTCCATAATGCGCAGAACTGCCACGATGACGCTGTGGGATCAGCTTTGGCACTCCCACGACCAAGTTAAAAATCTCCTGATGTGTGCGTTGCCGACCTCAAGTGCTGGAGGCTCCTCATCCCGAAGTGACTCCCATAAGACCCAGGGCAGCGGCGGCCATTCGCCCCGTCCGCCCGTGTATAGTACGGCACAGAAAATCGGCTTGGTGCTGGGCCCTTTGCTGTTTGCTTTGGTCGTGATGTTTTTCCACCCCGCCGGCTTGAGCTTCGAAGGGCGCATGGTGCTGGCAACTACTTTATGGGTGGCGGTGTGGTGGATTACCGAGGCCATTCCTATCCCGGTGACGTCACTGCTGCCCATTATTCTGCTGCCGATTACCGGAGTGCTGGAGAGCAGTGCCGTAACGGCGGCGTACGGTAACCCGATTATTTTCCTGTTCCTGGGCGGCTTTATGATCGCCTTGGCAATGGAGAAGTGGGATCTGCACAAGCGCATCGCGCTGTCGATTATCTCCTTGCTAGGCACCAGCATTAACAGCATCGTGTTTGGCTTTATGGCGGCCACGGGCTTCTTGTCCATGTGGGTATCCAATACCGCTGCCGTCATGATGATGCTGCCCATTGGTACCGCCATTGTCTACCAGGTGACCCAGGAGCTGAACAAAACCGAAGGAGATCACAGCGACGAGATTGATAAGTTCAGTAAGTCGCTGATTTTTGGCGTGGGCTACGGGGGCACCATTGGCGGTTTGGGCACGCTCATTGGCACGCCGCCGAACATTATCCTGGCGGCGATCGTGAACGAGCTGTTCGGTGTCGAGATTTCGTTCGCGGGCTGGCTGATGTTTGCCTTCCCGGTGGTAGTGACGCTGCTGGTGATTGGCTGGGTGATGCTCACACGCTTCATTTATCCGATCAAGCTCGCCAAATTGCCGGGCGGCCGAGCGCTGATCCGCAAAGAGAAAGAAGCGCTGGGTAGGATCACCTTCGAAGAGAAGGCGGTGCTCGGTGTGTTCCTGTTTGCCGCGTTTTTCTGGATTACCCGCTCGTTCCTATGGCAGGGGCAGATCCTGACGATCCCCGGCATTAACGACACCATGATTGCGATTACCGCTGCCGTGGCGCTGTTTCTCATTCCTTCTCCCAACAAAGGCGGCTGCCTGCTGGGGTGGGATGTGGCCAAAGACGTACCGTGGGGTATCTTGCTGCTGTTCGGCGGTGGCTTGGCGATTGCGGCGGGCTTTGGCTCGTCGGGTCTGGCTTCCTGGATTGGCGGCCAAATGAGCGTGCTGGAAAGCGTCAACTTCCTGCTGGTGATTCTGCTGGCGACCGGCATGGTACTGTTCCTGACCGAAATCACCTCCAACACAGCCACGGCCACCATGATCCTGCCGGTATTGGCGTCGCTGGCGCTGGCGCTTGATATTCATCCGTTCGTGCTGATGGTGCCAGCGGCCATGGCGGCCAACTGCGCCTTCATGCTACCGGTAGGCACCCCACCCAATGCGATCATCTTCTCCACGGGTAAAATCAAAATCATCGAGATGGTGCGCAACGGTTTCTGGCTCAACATCATTGCGATGCTGTTGATCGTGGCCGCGGTCTACTTCCTGCTGCCGATGCTGTGGGGCGTGGATCTCACCACCTACCCGGATGCGTTTAGAGACTAACCCGCGACGTGTTCCGCATTAATCGCCCCGACTCGTGCGGGGCTTTTTCATGGGTGAAACGCAGGCGCGGTTGCTATGATGACCGCACACTTTTTTCATCGAGCCTGTCATGCGATTACTTCATACCGCCGATTGGCATTTAGGGCGGCTATTTCACAACCTTTCCCTGCTGGATGACCAGCGTCATGTGTTGCAGCAGTTGCTGGAGATCATCGACCGCGAGCAGGTGGATGCCGTGCTGGTCGCGGGCGATATTTACGACCGCTCGGTGCCACCCGCTGCGGCGGTCACGCTGCTGGATGAGATCTTAGGCGAGCTGTGCGAGAAGCGCGGCCTGCCGGTCGTGATGATTTCCGGTAACCACGATGGCGCTGAGCGGCTGGGGTTTGGCGCCCGCCACCTGCGCCAGGCCGGGTTGCATATTCTCACCGACCTAGCCACCTGCGACCAGCCGGTCACGCTTACGATTGGCGATGACACGGTGGATGTGTTCGGCATCCCCTACGCGGACCCAGAGTACGTGCGCAGCGCGTTTGGCGTGGACGTACGCGACTTCGATAGCGCCCACCGCTACCTGCTGGAGCGCATTGAGGAACAGCGCCAGCCGGGCCGCCCGACGCTACTGGTGAGCCACTGCTTTGTCGATGGCGGCACCGCCAGCGACTCCGAGCGCCCGCTCACCCTAGGCGGTGCCGAAAGCGTGGCGTGGGAACCCATGCAGAGTTTCGACTACGTGGCGTTGGGCCACCTTCACGGCCCCCAGATTCGCGGTGGGGAGCACATTCGCTATAGCGGCTCGCTGCTGAAGTACAGCTTTTCCGAAGCCACCCAGCGCAAAGGCGTCACCCTTGTTGAGGTGGGCAGCGAAGGTGTCACTCAAATAGCCCACCATCCGCTGCTGCCCCGCCGGGATGTCCGCGTGCTGGAAGGTGAGCTGGCTCAGCTGCTGGCCCAAGGGGCCGCTGACCCCCACGCCGATGACTATCTGCTGGTGCGCCTCACCGACCGCCACGCCATTCTCGACCCCATAGGCAAACTGCGGGCGGTGTACCCCAACGTGCTGCACCTGGAAAAGCCCGGCATGCTGGAAGCAAAAGGCCGCCAACAGCTAGACCGCGAGCGGCTCGCGTTCAGCGCGCTGGATATGTTCAGCGACTTCTTCACTCAAACCAGCGGCGAACCAATGAGCGACGAGCAGGCCCACGCTATGAGCGAGCTGATCACCACCCTCAGCCGTGAGCAGGAGGGCCAAGCATGACGCCGTTGAGCCTCACCATGCAGGCCTTTGGCCCCTTTGCGGGTAGCGAGACCATCGACTTCACCGCGCTGGGTAGAAGCCCGCTGTTTCTGATCAATGGCCCCACCGGGGCGGGTAAAAGCTCGATCCTCGATGCGATGTGTTTTGCCTTATACGGCCAAACCACCGGCAACGAGCGCGATGCTGGCCAAATGCGCTGCGATCAGGCGCCCGCGACCCTGCTGACCGACGTGACGCTGACATTCCGTCTGCGGGATGTCACCTATCGGGTGCGCCGAGTCCCGCAGCAGGAGCGTCCCAAAGCCAGCGGCGAAGGCACGACCACGCAAGCGGCGGAGGCTCAGCTATGGCGACTCACTCCAGAAGGCGAGGAGGACGAGTGCCTAGTGGCGCGTAAGGTCACCGACGCCACGGCGGAGCTGCAAGCGCTAATAGGCCTAGACGCCAATCAGTTTCGTCAGGTGATGGTGCTCCCCCAGGGTAAGTTCCGCGAACTGCTGCTGGCAGGCTCCAAAGAGCGCGAAGTCATTTTTTCCCAGCTGTTTCAAACCCAGGTGTTCCAGCGTATTGAAGAGCGCCTGCGCACTCAGGCTAATCAAATCGAGCGGGCGGTGAGCGATCATCGCCAGCATATCAATGGCATTCTTGCCGGGGGGGAGCTTGAGAGCGAAGCCGCGTTGGCGCAAGAGCTGGAAGCGCTGGTGCCACAGGTAGGCCAAGCGCGGGAAGGCTTTGAAACCGCGCAGCGAAAGCGCCGACTTGCCGAACAGCAGCGCGATGAGGCCCTGGCGCTACAGCGCCAATTTGAAGCGCGGGACGCGCTGGCAGCCGATAAAGCCCGTCATCTTGAGCAGCGCGCTGAGGTAGACAATAGCCAAGCGCGGTTAGCGCAGAGTACCCATGCCCAGGCGCTGCGCCCCCAGAAAGCCGCTCTAGACCAAGCGCAGCAGGCGTTGGCTACCGCCCACGATGAGCAGCGCCAAGCAAACGCCGCGTTAATCACGCGGCACTCTCACGCTGAACAGGCACAGCAGGCGCTAGAGACGGCACGCCAGCAGCAGGCGGAGCTCCCCGTAATGAGGGAGCGGCACCGCCAGCTGGGCGAGTTTATCCAGAAAAGCCAGCAGCTCAGTGAACTGCAGGAGCACTTTCAAACAGCTCAGGCTGTTTGGCAACAGGCCGATGAGGCGCTTAAGCGCGATGAGCAGCAGCTAGATGGCATTCGCCAGCAAGGCGAAGCCATCGGCGTTCACCTGGAACGCTTGCAGAGTGAGTTTCAGCAACTGGCGAGCGCCCCCGCTGAGCTAACCCGCCATCACCACCTGCTAGCCCTGCGCCAAGAGCTGGATGAACTCACCCAGCGGCACCAGGCATTAACCACGCAACAGCTGCAGGCTAAAAACGCGCTCAGCCACCAGCAAGGCGAGACCAAGCGTGCCGAACGCTACGCCACTGAGCAGGAGATGCGCTGGCACCATGGCCAGGCCGCGCTGTTAGCGCGGACCCTTGAGCAGGATGCCCCCTGCCCGGTGTGTGGCAGCCTGGAACATCCCGCCCCAGCGATAAATCGCGCTGAGTTGGTCACCCAGGCACAGGTGGAAGAGGCCAGAGCAGCGCAGGAACAGGCCCGTCAAGCGCTACAACGGGCAGAGCGCCATCACCATCAGCTCACCCAACAGATCGACAGCCACACAGAGCAGGCCCAGCGACTGAATCAGCAGTTAGGGGAGTGGGTGAGTCAACCGCTGTCTGCCTTGCAAAATGCCTATGAAGACCTGCGCCGCCAGGTGCAGCGCCGAGAGCAGGTTGACGCTGAGATTCGCCAACAGACCGAATCCCGGGACGCGCTGCGACGCGAGTGGGGCACGCTGGATAAACAGCTAAAAGCCCAGCGGCCTGAGGTGGAAAAGGCGAAAGAGCACGCGCTTCGCTTAGAGAGTCAGCGCGACCAGCTGAGCCAATCGCTGCCAGAAGACGCCCGTTATCCCGAAGCAATGCGCCAAACCCTGGCCGAGCTGGAGCAGCACATCGCCCAGCTTGAAAAAGCCTGGGAGAGTGCCCAGCAAGCGCTTTCGACTAGCCAGACCCAACTGGCGCGGGCGGAAGAGCAGCTGCGCGGGGCGAACGAGCGGGTCGAGCGTAGCGAGCAGTCGCTTCAGCAGGCTCACGCCGAGTGGCAGGCCGCGCTGCAGGCTAGCCCCTTTGCTGATGAGGCGGAATATCAGGCTGCCCAACTGAATGATGCCCAGCGGCACGAGCTGACGCATCGGGTAGAGGCGTATCAACGCCGCTTGGCCGAGCTTGAGGGCGCGCTAGAGAATTACCAAACCCAGCTGGCGGAAAAAATACCGCCGGATCTTGCCGCACTGACTGCCCAGGCTGAAAGTGCACAGGCTCAAGAAAACAGCCAGCTAGAGGCGTGGCGGCAACTGGATGGGCGATTAACCACGCTGCAAAACATTCACCAAAAGCTGACGGCTGCCCACGCCTCCCAGGCGGAGCTGGAAGCCCAATACCAGCTGTGGGGCACGCTGAGCGACGTCGCCAATGGCCGCACCGGCCATCGCATTAGCCTGCAGCGCTTCGTACTGGGCGTGCTGCTGGATGATGTGTTGATTCAAGCGTCTGAGCGTTTGGTGCGCATGAGCCGTGGGCGATACCAGTTGGTGCGCCGGGAAGACCCCTCTAAAGGCAATAAAGCGTCTGGCCTTGAGCTGGACGTGGCTGATACCTACACCGGCAAAAATCGCCCGGTGGCCACGCTCTCTGGTGGGGAGTCGTTTATGGCGGCGCTGTCGCTGGCGCTGGGGCTTTCCGATGTGGTGCAGGCCTACGCGGGCGGTATTCAGCTCGATACGCTATTCATAGATGAAGGCTTTGGCAGCCTGGACCAAGACGCCCTGGACCAAGCCATTGCCATGCTGAGCGAGCTGCAAATGAGTGGCCGCATGATTGGGATTATTTCCCACGTCAGCGAACTCAAAGAGCAGATGCCGGTTCGTATTGAGGTGAGCGCTAGCCGTCATGGCAGTTCGGTCGAGGTGAAAGGGGCGCTGAGCTAAGTGCTAGCGCAAGGTTAATTCATGCTGCATTCATGTAGCATGCGCTATAACAAGGGTTAAACGACTCGCGTTCGACCCGTCGAATGAATGTCTATTGAGGAGTGCGAGGATGAATGCAAGCAAAATTCTGCAGCAGCTGATGAGCCAGGCCAGTGGTAGCAAAGGCAGCAGCGGCGGCATGGATGTCAAAGGCGTGATTGATGGGCTCTCCCGCCATTTAGGCGGTAATAGCAGCCAAGGTACGCGTCAAAGCAGCGGTTCCAGCGGTTTTGATGTGAAAAGCCTGCTGGGCGGCGGTGCCCTGGGCATCCTGGTGGGCTCGAAGCGTGGCCGCAGTATGGGCGGTAAAGCGCTCAAGTATGGTGCCATTGCGGGAGTCGGCGTACTGGCGTGGAAAGCGTGGCAAAGCTCTCAGGAAAAGAAAGGAGCTGCGACCCAATCCTCTTCAGAAGGCGAACGTGTAGAGGTGTTAAGCGGCGAGGTTCAAGAGCGCCGCAGCCTGGAACTGCTGCAGGCGATGATTATGGCCGCACGGGCCGATGGTCATATCGATGAGCAGGAGCAGGCGCTGATCACCGATCAGATCGATGCCCTCGGCGCGGATGAGGAGATGCACCGCTGGGTCGAACAGCAGCTAAAAGCCCCGCTGGACGCCCAGGCATTGGCCCGTGAAGCGGACTCCCCCCAGGCCGCTCGCGAAATGTATTTGATCAGCGTCGCCGTGATCGACGGCCAAAACCCCATGGAGCGCGCCTGGTTGGATCAACTCGCCAGTGCGCTAAACCTAACGCCAGAGATGGCGGCAGAGCTCGAGCGTCAGGCGCAGCAGGCTGGCTAATGCTCGATACGCTCAACTTCTGGCTAGCCACTGGCTTTGGGTTGGGGCTAGCGCCCGTTGCGCCGGGTACCTTTGGGTCACTGATTGGCTTGCCGCTGGCGTGGTGGCTCTTGGGCCGCTCAACCGGGCAGCAGGCGGTCATCATCGCGCTGATGCTGATAGCGGCCGTGCCGGTCTGTCATATTGCTGCGTGGCATTATGATGGCCTGGACCATGGCAGCATCGTTGCCGATGAGTACGTCGCTTTTCCGCTCGCGGTGCTAGGGCTAAAAGCCGCTCGCCATCCATTGGTTCTGGCCCTGGCGTTTGGCGTCTACCGCTTTTTTGATGCTTTAAAACCGCCGCCTATTCATTTAGCGGAGTATGTCACCGGTGGGTTGGGCATTGTGTTGGATGATGTGATTGCCGCGCTGGTAAGCTGGCTGGTGGTCGCGCTGATAGTGACGCTATGGCAGCGTTGGCAGCAGAAAATCGTCTAACGCCACTTTTAAAATACGCTACCCATAAAAACGCCGCAGGTCATAAACGACACTGCGGCGTTTTTATGGATTAGCCCATCGTAAGCCGATGGGCTTGGCGATGTTAGCTTTGCACCACAATCACCGATTTAATGTTGACGAACTCGTGCATACCAAAGCCGCCGTGCTCACGGCCGTAGCCGGAATCTTTCACGCCGCCAAACGGCATTTCAGGCGTTGCCACACCAAATCCGTTGATAAACACCATGCCGGTATCGAAATACTTGCTGGCAAGCTCGGTGGCGCGCTTCACGTCTTTGGAGATGATGCCGCCGCCCAAGCCGTAGCGGCTGTCGTTGGCGATGCGCATGGCGTCTTCATCATCTTTGGCACGAATCAACGCGGCAACCGGGCCAAACAGCTCGTCGTCATAGGCAGGCTGGCCGGGGGTGACGTTATCCAGCACGGTGACCGGGTAGAATGCCCCTTTACCTTCTGGTTTTTCGCCGCCGCAGAGGATTTTTGCGCCTTTACGCACGCTCTCTTCCACCTGTTTGTGAAGGCCGTCACGAAGATCGACACGGGCCATCGGGCCTAGGTCGCTATCTTCTTTGGTCGGGTCGCCCGCTTTTAAGTCCTTCATGCGTGCCACGTAGCGCTCTTTAAACGCTTCGTAGTTCTTTTCGGTGACCACAAAGCGTTTTGCCGCTACGCAGGTTTGGCCGCCGTTAAACACGCGGCCAGTGACGCAGGTATCCACCGCCACGTCCAGGTCGGCATCGTCCAGCACCAAGTAGGCATCGTTGGAGCCTAGCTCTAGTACGGTCTTTTTCAGATGCTCGGCGGCTTTGGCGGCCACTTTGCGGCCAGCGCCGTCGCTGCCGGTCAGGGTCACACCACGCACGGCTTTATGGGCGATGATGGTGTCGGATACATCGTGTGAAATCACCAGCGTGCGGAAAACGTTTTCCGGAAGGCCCGCTTCGCGGTAGATTTTTTCAAGCAGCAGGCCGCTGCCCGTCACGTTTTCAGCGTGTTTTAGCAGCACGCTGTTGCCCGCCATAATATTGGCGATGGAGTAACGCACCACTTGGTAAGCAGGGAAGTTCCACGGCTGAATGCCGTAAATCACGCCCATGGGGGAGTAGGTAACAATACCGCGCTCGCCGTTGCCGGGTTTGCGCTCTTCATCGGCCAGCTTGGTGGGGCCATGTTCGGCGGTGTAGTCACAAATGCCGACGCAGAGATCCACTTCCCCGCGCGCTTGCGAGGGCAGCTTACCCATCTCTTTGACCATCAGGTCGGTAAGCTCTTCTTTATGTGCGTTCATGGCTTCGCCAATCGCTTTCACCACCTTGGCACGGTGCTCTAGCGGCTTGAGCCGCCAATCTAAAAACGCCTCATGACTGGCCTCGACTATCTGCTTGGCCTGGCTTTCATCCATCAGCGTGTAGGTCTCAAGCGTTTCGCCGGTGGTCGGGTTCACTGTCGTAATGGTGTTGCTCATAAGATCTCCTATCTTTAGATCAACGTGTGGGTCATGACGTCCAGCTTCTGGGCGTTTAATCGACCAGTCTATTTCTAATGCAAATCCACTCTAGTACAAACTGAGTGCCTCTGCATAATAAAGGTACTTACTTTCGGGCATTGATTTAATCAATCAGTTCCTTCGATTTCTCATTGAATTTTTATAAGTTTATTTTGTTTCCCCGAGGTATAAGGTGATGCTAAAAATATTCGGCGTAATCAATAGTTTTAGCTACGCATGCGGGCCGCTTTGGTAATGGCGCGGGCACACTCCATTAACGAGGGCGCGAGCTGTTCCAGGGCGCGGTCGAGGGTCCACCGGCTGCTAGGGGTGGTGATGTGCACGGCAGCGACGGGAGTACCCGCAGCGTTGCGTATCGGCGCGGCAATGTTGATATCGCCGAGAAAGTATTCGGCGTCGTTCCAGGCGACTCCGCGTGAGCGGCATTCGCGGATCAGCTCGCTAAGGGTGTCGATATTATTAACCCGGCAATAAAATAGCTATGATGCGGCGTATTGGATTGACGGGGCTTTGAAGTATTTCGCGACTCGCATCGGGAGCTTCTGAAGCTTCCGAAGGTGAGACATCGCCTTCCTCTTTAACTGGTCTCTGCTGCGTGCCGGAGTACCGCTATGGTTACGCTGATGAATTAAGTCATCAAAATGTCGCTATTCGATGATTTTTTGCATCCCATATACCTGCATGATTTTATCTTTAATTTTTTTATCAATTAAATCATACAGTTGTTAATTTTTCTTGGTTGGCATGGCGTTTGCTAGGTAAAAAGTGGCCAGCGTTATTCTCGGTTTGATAATCGAGCTGGTAAAGCAACCAATAAAAGTTAACAGGAAGCGCCATATGCAGTTAAGTAGCTTTAATCGAGTGAGTAGCTTTAAAAGCGCCGGTAAGCTGATTACCGGCCATGGGGCCGCACAGCAGTTGCAGCTTTATGTTCAATCGTTGGGTATGCAGCGGCCCTTAATCGTTACCGATAGCGGCGTGGTGGCTTCAGGCACGCTGGATATGATTACTGAGCAGCTCACGGCACTAAAGGTGACCTATGAGGTGTTTGATCAGGTAACGCCCGAGCCGGAAGTAGAAATAGTCGAAATGTGCACCCGTGCTTTCAATGCTGGCAAGCACGACAGCGTCATCGCTGTAGGCGGCGGGAGTGCCATGGACATCGCTAAGTGTGTAGCGGTATATGCGCACTACGAAGGTCCGCTGGAGGCGTTGTTTGGCGAGAACAAGGTTGACCAACGCACAATACCTTTGATCGCCATGCCCACCACGGCGGGCACCGGTTCTGAAGTGACCAATATCGCGATTCTGTCGGATAAAGCCCAACAGATGAAAAAGGGCATCGTCAGTGACTGCTTATTACCGGATGTCGCGATTGTCGCCCCTGAGCTTACGTTGAGTTGCCCACGTTCTGTGACAGCGGCCAGCGGGGTGGATGCGTTAGTCCATGCAGTGGAGGCGTATCTATCTAACTTTGCCACGCCGATTACCGATGCACTGGCGGTTAAGGCAATGAACCTCATTGTGCATTCGCTCCCCAAGGCGTTTGCCAATCCCAACAATCTCCAGGCCCGTGAAGATATGGCCACCGGTAGCCTGCTGGCAGGCCTTGCCTTTGGTAATGCTGGCGTGGGCGCAGTCCATGCGTTGGCGTATCCGTTAGGTGGGCGCTACCACTTGGCCCATGGGGTGACGAATGCGCTTTTACTGCCCTTCGTCATGGAGTGGAACAAGCTGGCCTGCGTCGAGCGCTTTCGCGGCATTGCGGTGGCCTTTGATGAACCCGTGGCTGGGCTTTCGGATGATGCTGTCGCCCAAGCGGTTATCCAGCGCATGCATAAGCTGTGTGCTGATGTGGAGATTCCTTCCGGTTTACGCTCGTTTGATATTCCTGAATCCGCCATTCCTGAGTTGGCCGCCGAGGCCATTAAGGTGGAACGTTTGCTGCGTAATAACCCGCGGGTATTAACGCTTGCGGATGTTGAGGCGATTTACCACGCCGCTTATTAATTCGTCGCTAATTAAAACGCTATAACGACAAAACGTTTATTAAAAATACTAACAACTTTAAACAGGAGTCCATGCCATGAGCGCTTGGAAGCAACGCGTTGACGGTGAAGAAAGCCCGTACACACCATTAGGACCGTTTAAGCTACGCCTGCCGTTTTACCATTATCGTTTTGAACTGCCCGATTACCTGCAAGGGCTTTTGATGTGCGCGGTGGATCTTGCCGCGATCCCATTGATGATGCAGCTACTGGGCATGCCGTTTGAAGCGGCGTTGGCCATCGTCATTTTAAATGGCTTGCTTTATTTGCTGCATCACCTGTTGGGTGACCCTGTCATTCCAGGGTGGATCACACCTGCTATTCCGCTGTTGATGGCTTATGTGTCGACCTTTCCCGAGGGGGGAGACAGGGTGCATGCGCTGATTGCCTTTCAGATGATGTTGGGGGTACTGGCACTGGGCCTGGGGGTAACGGGTATGGCCAGTAAAGTGGTGCGGCTCATTCCTTCTGCCATCAAAGCAGGGGTCATTATGGGCGCAGGGTTAGCCGCTATTGTGGTGGTGTTTGATGAAGGCGGCCGCTTTGAACAGTACCCCTTTACTATTGCGATTGCCGTAGGTGTCGCGTTTTATCTGATTTTCTCTCGCCATTTCAACAAGCTGAAAGCGCAGGGCGGCCTGTGGGGTGCCGTGGGTAAACTGGGTATTTTCCCGATTATCGTGCTGGCGATTGTGGTGGCTCCACTGTTTGGTGAAGCGCCCTGGCCAGACGTTGAGTGGGGCTTTAGTCAGCCTGATTTCGCGCTGATGTTCAGTGAATACACGGTATTTGGCGTTGGTTTACCTCCGTTGATGATGTTTTTAACGGCCATTCCGACCGTTATTGCGGCCTACATTGTGCTATTTGGCGATGTGCTTCAAAGCAAGGCACTTTTGGAAGAAGCTGATGAGAAGCGCCAGGATGAAAAAATCGACTATAACCCTAACCGCGCTCATATGATTTTTGGTGGGCGTAACTTTGGGATGAGTATTTTTGGCCCTGATGTGGTGATGTGTGGTCCGCTCTGGGCAGCGATGCATGTGGTAACGGTTGAGCGTTACAAGCAGGGCAAAGCGGCGATGAACTCTATCTTCGGTGGTTCTGGTTCATTTCGCTGGGGGACGAATACGGGGCTGTTGTTGCTGCCGATCGTGAGCTTGGTGGAGCCTATTCTAGGAATTGCGCTGGCGCTGACGCTGTTGATTCAAGGCTATGTCAGTGTGCGCATCGGCATTATGGAAGCGCGCAGCCAACGGGACTTGGGTATCGCGGGCATTATCGCGGCCATGCTGGTGATAAAGGGCGCTACCTGGGCCTTTGGGGTGGGCATTTTGCTTTGCGCGTTAATTTACGGTAAGCGCTTCTTCTCCGGTGAGGTGGATAAAACTTTCGTTAAGGATTGGGATGAGGCATCCCAGCCCGTTGAGGATCCTGAGCCGGAAGTGCCATTGCGCAAATAACAGTCTCAGCCTTTATAGTGGTTTAACCGCCAAAAGGTTGGAAAACCAGTGTTCACCGCTTAGGCGGTGGACCTGGCCTGTGAGAGGAACTGTTATGCAACGGATCGAAGAGGGGCTTTCACTGGAAACCGCACTGCCGTTATTTGATTTACACGGCACTGATGCGGTGGAAGTCTTTGATACCCAAGGTCAGGTCATTGGGGTGTTGACCCGTACCGATATCGAAAAGGCGCAGTGTGATGCGACGTTGGGCCAGTTGGTGGGCGAGTGTATTCGCTACCGTGTCACCGGTATTAAACCGCCGGTGGAAGCTGAAAGCGTAGATGCGTTTGGTTTTGACCAAGAGCCGATGCGTTCACTGTTGGATGCTTTGCATGACGGGGTTTATATCACCGATGCCAACGGTATTACGGTAACGATCAATAAAGCCTATGAACGTATCACCGGCATTTCGCGCGCTGAGGTAGTGGGCTTTCATATGGCGGATTTGGTGAAGGCAGGGTTTATTTCCAAATCCGCGTCGTTGGAAGTCATCCGTGAACGCCGCCCGATTACGCTGGCGCAGACTATCCATAACAGCCGCAAGATCGTAGTCACTGGAACGCCTATGTTCAGTGCCGATGGCTCGATTGCTTATGTGGTTACCAGTGTTCGGGATATCACTGAGTTGCTACTGGCGAAACATGCCCAAGAGCAGCTAGAGCAAATTCAGCGCATCCGCGAGGCATATAAAGTGCCCGAGGTTATGGCGCTAAGCGCGCCGGGGGTGATCACCAGCCAACAAACGGAGCCCTGTTTTGCGCTTGCCAGTCGAGTCGCGAAAACAACGGCGAAGATTCTGATTCAAGGTGAAACAGGCACCGGTAAAACGCTATTGGCCCGCTATATACATCAGCAAAGCGACCGTGCGGATGGACCTTTTATGGAGCTTAACTGTACGGCATTTCCTGAAGGGTTGCTGGAAGCGGAGCTGTTTGGTTACACCGCAGGCGCATTTACCGGGGCGTCCCCTAGAGGCAAACAGGGGCTATTGGATGTGGCTCATGGCGGTACGCTTTTTCTGGATGAAATTGGCGATTTACCTCTCGCACTGCAGGTAAAACTACTCAAAGTGGTGGAAGAGAATCGCTACTTGCCGGTAGGTGGGACAGCTTTTCGTCATGCCAACGTACGTCTGATTACCGCTACTCACCAAGATTTAAATGATCGGGTAAAGCAAGGGCTCTTTCGCGAGGATCTGTTTTATCGCATTAGCGTGGTGCCGCTCTGGCTGCCCCCTTTGCGGCAACGGCGCGATGAGGTGATTCCATTGCTGAACTATTACTTAGACCATTTTAATCAGTTGCATGGGGTAGAACGGGTCTGGAACCCCGAGGCGTTGGAGTTACTTTCTAGCTATTCGTGGCCTGGCAATATTCGTGAGCTGATCAACTTAACCGAGCGTTTATCCGTCACGGTTTCAGACAATGAGATAACCGCAACGGCACTGCCGAACGAGATATTCCCAAGCACTCCGTTTAGCCAACCGCCCGTGAGTGGTGATCTTCGCCAGCAGGTAATGCAGTTTGAACAGCAAATCATTCAACAGGCGCTTACTCGCCATGGTACGACCCGAGCGGCAGCCGCTGCATTGGGCATCGATCAATCTACGCTGGTCAAAAAACAGCGACGTTGGCGTCAAGAACTTATCTAACCTTCACTTTGAAAGGAAAAATAATGTCTATCTCCAAGCAAACGTTTTTTAAACAAGACGCGTATATTAACGGCCAGTGGGTGGCCGCAACGGATGGCAGTAGTGTCGCGGTCACCGACCCTGCTAGCGGTGAGACGCTTGGCCATGTCCCTAGCTTGAGTGCGGAGCAAGTCAGTCAGGCTATTGAAGCTGCAAATGCCGCACTGCCTGCTTGGCGTGCTAAAACCGCGGCGGAACGTTCGCAGCTTTTAAAACGCTGGCATGCACTGATTATGGAAAATGAGGCAGCGCTAGGCGAGCTGATGACCTTGGAGCAAGGGAAGCCGTTAAAAGAGGCACGCGGTGAAATCGGCTATGCGGCCAGCTTTATCGAGTGGTTCGCTGAGGAGGCGAAGCGGTTATACGGCGATACTATTCCCGGTCATGCGACTGATAAACGCATCATTGTTTCCCGTGAGCCGGTGGGCGTTTGTGCGGCGATTACGCCGTGGAACTTCCCTGCGGCCATGATTACCCGCAAGGTGGCGCCTGCCTTGGCGGCGGGTTGTACGATTATCGTTAAGCCCGCTATGGAAACCCCATTGACGGCGCTTGCGCTAGCGGCGTTAGCCGAGCAAGCGGGCATTCCTGCCGGGGTGATTAATATTGTTACTGGTGATGCCAAAACGATTGGCCCCGTGCTGACAGATAGCCCGATTGTGCGCAAACTGAGCTTTACCGGTTCTACCCCAGTGGGCGCGCATTTAATGGCTGCCTGTGCTCCAACGGTCAAAAAGGTGTCTCTTGAGCTTGGCGGTAATGCGCCCTTTATTGTGTTTGACGATGCCGATATTGAAGATGCGGTTACCGGAGCGCTAGACAGTAAGTTCCGTAATGCTGGGCAAACCTGTGTCTGCGCTAATCGTATTTATGTGCAAAGCGGTGTTTACGACGCATTTGTTGAACGTTTGGCCCAGCGCACCAGTGAACTGAGTGTCGGTAAAGGTAGCGCCGAAGGCGTAGAGGTGGGGCCACTCATCTCTGAAAAGGCGGTAGAGAAAGTTGAAGCCCATTTGCAGGATGCACTCGATAAAGGTGGTCGCTTAATCACCGGTGGTAAGCGACACGCCTTAGGCGGTACCTGGTTTGAGCCAACAGTTGTGGCTGACGTAACCGCTGACATGGCATGTGCTCGCGAGGAAACCTTTGGGCCATTGGCGCCGGTATTCAGGTTTGAGACGGAAGCGGAGGTTATTCGTCAGGCCAATGATACGGAGTATGGGTTAGCGGCGTATTTCTATGCTGAAAGCGTGTCACGGATCTGGCGCGTATCGGAAGCACTGGAGTACGGCATGGTGGGCATTAATACGGGGCTCATCTCGACCGCTTCGGCGCCTTTTGGGGGTGTCAAATCGTCGGGCATCGGTCGTGAGGGCTCACGCTATGGCATCGATGAATACACCGAGCTGAAGTATCTGTGTTTGGGTATTAAGCAAATGGCTGAATAACAAACACTTAAGGGTATAAAGGTCGTTTTATTTACGCGCTCTCTGTGAGGCGTTCTTTGAAGCCCACTAGACTTTTAGGAGTTATAGTCAAATCTGGTGGATGGCAGTCAGGCGGCAGTCCTGTCTGATTGATCGGTTACCTGCTCCCCATCCTGAAACCGGACGTTGTTCACGACCAGCTCCAGCTTGCTGAACCCCTTGATGCGCTTCCAGCGTTTCTCGGCGCTCTGGAGCAGCTTGAAGACCATCGCCAGGGTCGTCGCCCGGGATCCGCAGTTCCGGCTGCGCTTGCTCCGTAGACGGACCGTGGCGAAGGTCGACTCGATCGGGTTGGTGGTGCGGATATGCACCCAGTGCTCTGCTGGATAGTCGTAGAACGCCAGCAGCTCGTCCCGATCCTTGGCCAGGCACGCCATCGCCTTGGGGTACTTGGCCTCGAAGCGTTTCAACGTGCGATCGAAGGCCTTGTGCGCCTCATCGCGGGTCTCGGCCATCCAGATGTCATGGAGGTCGGCCTTGACCTTGGGCTGCACTGATTTCGGCAGCTTGTTCAGCACGTTAGCGGTCTTGTGGACCCAGCAGCGCTGATGGTCGGTTTCCGGGTAGATCTTGCTCAGCGCCAACCAGAACCCCATGGCACCGTCGCCCACCGCCAGCTTGGGGGCTTGAGTCAGACCGCGCTCTCGCAGCCCCGTCAGCAGCGTTTCCCAGCTGTCTGCCGACTCACGGAAGCCGTCCTCGACGGCCACCAGCTCCTTGCGGCCCTGCTCCGTGACGCCGATGATCACCAGCAGACACAGGCGGTCATCCATGCGCACGTTGCTGTACACGCCGTCGGCCCACCAGTAGACGTAGCGACGGTCTGACAGGTCACGCTGCCGCCACTCGGTATGCTCGTCTTCCCACTGTTTCTTGAGCCGAGACACCGTGTTGGCCGAGAGCCCCTTGGCCTGGTCGCCCAGCAGCGCCGCCAGCGCCTCCTGGTAGTCGCCAGTGGAAATCCCCTTCAGGTAGAGCCAGGGGATCAGTTCCTCGATGCTGCGGGCCCGCTTCAGGTAGGGCGGCAGCAGGCTGCTGTTGAAGCGAGCACCACCGCCGCTGCGGTCACGCACCTTGGGCACCTGCACGCTGACATCCCCAATCCCGGTCTGGACCGTGCGCTCGGGCAGGTAGCCGTTGCGGACCACGGCCTGACGTCCATCGCCGAGCCGCTGATCGGCATACTGCGCCAGGAAGGTGGCCAGCTCGGCCTCGACGGCCTTGGCGATCAGGTCACGGGCACCTCGTCGCAGCAGCTCGTGCAGCGGGTCAGTGACCTGGGGTTCTGGTTGTGAAAGAGCCCGGAGGGTAGAATCGGTCATGGCGTATCCACTCGTGTTGGTTGAGATCTTGGTCGTGATCAATCAACAGGATACGCCACCCTTCCTACCTCCTCCCATACACCAGACTTGAGCTTAACTCGACTTTTAGTCTAGTGGGCTTCGTATTACTACGTATATGACTAAGTAGCCACTGCGCCTAGCCTTAGGGAGTAATAACAACTAAAGCAGGAGAGTGCTCCTTGAATGTGGCCAACTATTTAGCCGTGAATGCTTGTCGGTTTCCTTCGCGAACGGTCATTTACCACGGTGATCTACCGGTTCATAGCTATGCTAGCCTTGCGCGTGTAGCCCAGCGTTGGGCAGCGTTTTTTTGCCACGAGGCAGGCTTGCTGCCGGGTGACCGCGTCGCTCTTTTCCTGCCTAACAGTAGTGCTTATATCGAATTACTATGTGGCGCTTGGTACGCAGGGTTGGTGGTTGTCCCTATCAACTACAAATTGAGTGTCTCGGAAGTTAGTCATATCGTTGAGGATAGTGGAAGCCGCATCGTGTTTACCGAACACGATGAAGTCGCTCAGGCGTTATCCAGTAGCCAAATTCTCCCGCCAGTGTTACTCGCTGAAGAGGCCGTTGGAGCGAGTCGCGACACGTTCCCCATTTTTCGTGCAGCAGCCGACCCCGCTTGGATTTTTTACACCAGCGGTACTACCGGGAAACCCAAAGGGGCGACGCTCAGCCATCTTAACTTGGCGGCTATGTCCTTTAGCTATGTGGCTAATATCGAACAGATAACGGCCGACAGTAAGTTGGTGCATTTTGCCCCTATGTCCCACGGTTCGGGGTTGTATGTTGTGCCGTATCTAATGGCAGGTGGTGCCAATATCATTCCTGCCTCTTTAAAGTTTACGGGCGAGAACTTCGTTACCACGTTAGCCAATCATGCGCGTGTTTCTATGTTTCTGGCGCCTACCATGATTCGACGTGTGCTTGATTATATTGCGCAGAATAAACCTGATTTTAGCGCTGACCATATCGACACCATTACTTATGGGGGCGGCCCCATGTATGCCAAAGACTTGAGTGAGGCATTAACGGTTTTTGGCTTACGCCTGGTACAGATTTATGGTCAGGGTGAGAGCCCGATGACCATTACTTATTTGGGTAAAGAGCAGCATCGCGATCTGACACCGGAAAACCTGCAGGCGCGACTTGAGATATCTCCTTTATTACCCGTGGGCCAATCACACCCGCAGCTTGAAGTGACGATTCAAAATCACGATGACGTTTGCCTGCCCGTTGGGGAAGAGGGGGAGGTGTGTGTCCGCGGTGATATCGTGATGAATGGTTACTGGGAAAATGCTACTGCAAATCAGGAAACCCTTCGCGACGGTTGGTTGCACACAGGTGATATAGGTCATCTAGATAAACACGGTTTTTTGTACCTAACCGACCGTTTGAAAGATGTGATTATCAGTGGGGGCACCAATATTTATCCTCGTGAAGTGGAAGAAGTGTTACTGCAGTTCCCTGGGGTTAAGGAAGTGTCCGTTGTGGGTCAGCACGATGCTGAATGGGGCGAGGTGGTGGTGGCCTTCATTGCTAGTGCCAGCTCACTTGAAGTCACTGCACTTGATCAATTCTGCCTTGCCAAAATGGCCCGCTTTAAACGACCTAAAGCGTACCATTTCGTTGATGAATTGCCGAAGAATGCGTATGGCAAAATCCTTAAAACTGAGCTGCGGGCGCAGCTCATTACTGCGCCTTGTTAGGAGATCGTTTTATGCGTAGCTATATCATTGGTACCGGTGGCCATACTCGCTTCGGCAAACTTGAAGCATCATTGGAAGCGTTAATTGGTGAGGTGGCTATTGAGGCGTTAGTGTCTGCCCAAATGGAGGCAAAAGATATTGACGCTATCTATATAGGTAATTTTAACAGCGGGATGTGTGATCAGGAGTTTCCAGCATCGTTAGTATTGAATGCATTGCCTGACATGCGCTTCAAGCCGACGACACGGGTCGAGAATGCATGTGCTAGTGGTTCTGCCGCCCTGCATCAGGCGATTAATCTGATTGAAGGTGGTTTGGCGCGAAATGTATTGGTCATCGGTGCCGAAAAAATGACCGATGCAGATGCTGCACGTATTGGTAAGGGATTATTGGGCGCTAGCTATCAGCCAGAGACACAACATCAGCAAGCTGGCTTTGCTGGGGTATTTGCGGATGTGGCTAGCCAATACTTCGAGGTTAACGGCGATCAAACAGAAGCCCTGGCTCGTATTGCGGCTAAAAACCATGCCAACGGCGTACACAACCCTTATGCACAGTTACAAAAAGATGTTGGCGTGGCGTTCTGTCGCTCGGTTTCGGAAAAAAATCCCATAGTGGCTGGGCCTTTAAAGCGCACGGATTGCTCTCCTGTTTCTGACGGTGCGGCGGCTGTTGTGATTTCAAACCAGGATGTGGCAAATGCTGCGTCTCAAAAAGTAAGGTTTTTAGCGCGCACACAAGTGACGGATTTTATGCCGATGCGACAACGTAATCCTTTGGTTTTTGATGGCGTCACCAGGGCGTGGAAGAATGTATTAAGTGACGCTAATATTACCCTTGATTCGCTGTCGTTTGCGGAAGTACACGACTGCTTCACTATCGCTGAGCTGATGATCTATGAAAGCATGGGGTTAACGCCTTTTGGACAGGGGGCGACCGCGATCAATGAAGGCTGGGTAATGAAAGACGGTCGCTTACCGGTCAACCCTTCTGGTGGTTTAAAAGCTAAAGGACATCCCGTGGGGGCGACAGGCGTTTCCATGCATGTGATGGCTGCTCGGCAGTTGTTAAATGCTGCAGGTGGCTGCCAGATTGATGATGCGCACACCGGGGCGGTCTTTAATATGGGTGGGTTAGCAGTTGCTAACTATGCAAGTCTTTTACAACGCGTCGATTGATCTTGGAGATTAAATAACAATGACGACAACAACAAATAATACGTCTAAAAGTATCATGGTTACTGGAGCGTTAGGGGGCATAGGTTTTGCCATTTGTCAACGATTTGCGCGCCATGGTTTTCAAGTCATTGCCCATGATATCAACGAGAGAGGTGACGCTGATGTGGGTAAGTTCTTGGAAGAAATGTATACTGCTGGCGCCACGTCAGCTCACTATTTTCAAGCTGATTTAAAACAACTTTCCGCTATAGATGAGTTATTTGCTGCACTTCGTGAAGAGGGGCTTAGCGTCGATATTCTGGTGAATAACGCTGGAATCCAAAAAACAGCGCCTATTCGTGAGTTTGATGCTTCGTCATGGTCAGATATTCTTGCCATCAACTTAACGGCCGTTTATCGCTGTATTCAATATGCAGTGGAAGATATGCGCTGTGCTGGCTGGGGACGTATTATCAACCTTTCTTCGGTCCATGGCTTGGTTGGCTCCGCTAATAAAGCGGCCTATGTAGCCGCAAAGCATGGCGTTGTGGGACTGACAAAGGTCATTGCGTTAGAAACGGCAACGCAGAATATTACGGTTAACGCTATTGCTCCAGGTTGGACCGATACCCCTATCTTACGTCCTCAGATCGAACAGCGTATGGCCTTACTGAATAGTACCCGCGATGCAGCAATTCAGCATTTAGTCGCGGAAAAACAGCCGTCGGGTCAGCTAGTTCCACCTGAACATGTAGCTTCTTTAATTCACTTCCTTTCCGGTGATCATGCCACTCATATAACAGGCACTACGATGCCTATAGATGGTGGTTGGACGTGCCAGTAAGTGGTGTTTAAACAATAACAACGGCGGTAATCAGCGATGAATGCAATGGTGCTGGGCAGCGATCTCCTTCAGGTGGCTTTTGAGCACGCACCTTGTGCAATCGTTGTGACTAAAAATCGTCGAGTATTGGAGTGCAACCATGCTTTTTGCGACCTTTTTGGTTATGAAAGACAAAAGCTGATCGGACAGTTGATGTTGAAACTGTACCCTTCGTATGCAGACTTTAAATCGATAGGAGAGCTTCGGTATAAAGATTTACTGCAAAATAAAAAGTGTATCGATGAACGCTTTATGCGTAATAGTCGTGGTGAGGTGTTTTGGACTAAAACTATTGGTAATACATTGACACCTGATTCACCGTTTGAATTAGCTGTCTGGTCATTTATGAAAATTAATGTTGGTCAGGATAAGTCTAATGATTTAACTATGCGTGAACTCGAGGTTTCCGGTTATATAGCGAATGGGCATACCTGTAAGGAAATAGGCAGGCTTTTGCATATATCTCATCGTACGGTTGAAGCTCATAGAGCTAAAATCATGAAGAAGCTGGGTTGCCGTAATACAGCAGAATTAGTTTCTAAAATCATACAGTTAGATGATTAAATGAAGTCTTTAGAGATGAGGGCTGGAATGAGGGAGTCTGTTTTCAGAATCCCCTACATGTATACGTAGTACTACGTATACCGCATCGTACCTGGAGAGACTAGGATGAACTATAAGATACTTTGCTAACAGCGGAATAATAATACTGAAGTGTCTTTGCCTACTGGGATAGTCGACCAGGTTAATAATAACGCTAATAAAGTACAGAAGATGTCAGGAGATTAAGATGAAACGAAGAGATTTCTTACGGCTTAGTGCTGTTTCGATTGGTGGCACGCTCACGCTAACGACCATGCCTAGTATGGTGTTTGCACAATCTGCAACGCGATTGAAATATGATTCTTATGTTACGGAGCATGCTTCCCCTTCGGTTTTGGATCGATGGTTTTTAGATGAACTTGTTAAGCGTACCAATGGGGCGATTGAGATAGATTATTATTGGGCACAATCACTTAATAAAGCGGGAGCCCATCTAAATGCCATCAAAAATGGTATTTCAGAAATTTCATTAATATCACCTGGCTATTATCAAAGTGATTTGCCGGTTACTCGAGGGTTGGAGTGGTATTACAAAATGAATCGTGCAGATGCGCTTCTTAAAGTATGCCGCGATGTTTATGAGCGTTATGAGCCGTTGCAGCAGGAATGGGAGAGTAGACACAAATCCAAAGTGCTGTACTGGACCAATTGGTATTATTGCCCGTTAATTACCCGTGACCCTATTAATTCTATTGATGATCTTAAGGGGAAACGGATTCGTGGCTATGGAGTAGGCACTGATATCGTGGAAAGCTTGGGAGGTAGAGCTATCCCCATGGCTGCCCCTGAGGTTTATTCCGCGCTTGAACGTGGGGTATTGGACGGTGCTTATGGCTTTGATTTTATAACCGCCATTAGCTACGCGCTGCATGAAGCGGCGCCGTATATTACCGAAATCGGCGCTGGACCTCATGGGCCCTCGGCAACGGTTATTGGCATCGAGGTGTGGGAACAATTACCTGAAGATGTAAAACAGGTAATGAATGAACTGGCGAATGAAATTTACGAGGGTAAATACCAGGAAATTTACGCAGAAATTGCTGAAGACCGAGTCCGCAAGGCGATGAATGAAGGTGCTCAGTTCTCGACATGGAATACTGAGCAAATTGAAACAGCACGTGGCTTGGTGCAACCCGAGCAAGTTAATCAATGGGTTAATACTGTGGCCCGGGATGCTGGGATTGATGGTGAAGAGATGCAGGCCATCATTGATGAAGCCATTGAGCGGCATGATGGTGATGGTGTCTTGAAAACCCCTTACGAAATCTATCAGAGCTTGTCATAGCTTTTTAAGCTATTTGCTTGGTAACTATTAAGCCAGCCAGGGCTACTTAATGTGGCCCGCTGTCTAGCTTTGACTTTAGGGTGTTACACCATGCAAAAATTACAAAAAATGGAGTCTTGCTTGGCTAATGTGATGGGCATCATCTCAGCGGCTGCGCTCATCTTTATGATGCTCTCTACCGCGCTTGATGCGACGTCTCGCAGCTTATTTAATTTCCCATTACCGGGTGTTTATGAGTTTTCTGAAATCTCTATGGCGATTATTGTTTACTTGGGGCTTTTATGGGCTCAGCACGACCGAAAGCATATACGCGTCTCATTGATAAGTGAAAACAAGTCGTTACCGGGTAAGCAAGCGTGGGAAGCCGTGGGGTGGTTCTTTGCTGCACTTTTTCTTTTAATACTTGCAGTACCCACTATAGAGGGAGCTTATACATCATTTTTAGATAAAGAGTTTCGCTGGGGTATTATTCAAATGCCTATTTGGTGGGTGAAAATAGTGGTTGCATGTGGTCTTGTGCTGGCGTTTATTCAAATGGCGCTACATTTTATTCTTGCTATTTATTCTTCGTTTGGTGCTGCTAATGAATAATTCTGCCTTACTTGGCCTGTTATCAGTCGGTCTTATATTTTTGCTAATGGGATTGGGAGTTCCCGTTTTCGCCGCGTTGGGTTTAGCTGGAATTATAGGCATTTTCTTGGTTCAAGATGCTAGCTACATCTATAACGTGTTACAGAACTTTGCTTTTGATGAGACAGCTGCTTATTTGCTCACCGTTATTCCACTTTTTATTATTATGGGTAACTTTGCTCTACATGCAGGGGTGGGGAAGTCTCTTTTCCATGTGGCTAAGCGGTGGTGCGGGCATTTGCCCGGTGGTCTTGCAATTTCCACGATTTTAACTTGTGCGGGATTTTCGGCGACGTCTGGATCTAGTGTTGCTACTGCGGCGACTGTTGGTGCTATTTCCTTACCCGAAATGAAGCAGGCGGGATATGATAAACGTCTTTCAGCGGGCTGTGTCGCTGCTGGTGGGGTTCTGGGTGTACTAATACCTCCCAGTGTCTTATTGGTCTTTTATGCTGCGTTGACCGAAGTTTCAGCGGGTAAAATGTTGGTGGCTGGGATTTTACCCGGTATTCTTTCAGTGGCTGTATTTGTAGCTGGGGTCTTCATTATCTCGGTGATGAAACCAGATATGTGCCCAAAAGGTGAGCGTGTCGGTTGGAAAAAACGTATTACCTCGTTGCGCAAGGCGTGGCAGTTGTTGGTGTTAATTATTGTTGTTCTAGGCAGTATTTATACGGGTTGGGCGACCCCGACCGAGGCAGCCTCGCTTGGTGCTGTCGCATCTGTTTTGTTCCTTTTATGTTCTAAGCAAACAACTTCATCCAAGATGCAAGCTATCGGAACTTCCTCACGTGATGCAGTCAATACGACTGTCATGATTATGATGACAATGCTGGGGGCGGGTATTTATAGTTTCTTTTTGAGCTTAATTAGAATTCCTCAGTTAGTTTCTGGATGGGTAATAGATTTGCCTCTGCCAGCTATCGTCATTATCGCATTGATTTTGTTGCTTTACGTGCCCATGGGAATGTTTTTAGATGCATTTTCTATGCTGGTGATTACACTGCCTATTTTATTTCCAGTTGTTATGGATCTTGGTTTTGATCCTATTTGGTTCGGCATACTGGCAATTAAAATGTGTGAGATTGGCTTGATTACTCCCCCTATAGGATTGAATGTTTATGTCATTGCAGGCCTGGATAAAGACACTTCGCTTACGGATGTTTTTTCTGGTGCTTATTGGTTTGTCGTAATGGAGGTAGTGACAATAATATTCATTTTCTCTTTTCCTTTTATAGCGACTTATTTGCCAAGCACTATGTGACTTTAAGTATTGGAGATGCTCTCTAGTAACAGCCTTGTAGCGTTGATATGTGAATATTTCACACACTACAAGGCTGCATGTCTTAGCTTTTTACGCCTTAAGTTTTACCTGAATCCGTGAAGCCGGCGCCGACACTTTCCCTATCACCGCCAGCGAGCACTTTTTGATCATTCGCCCCGTGCAAGTTGGCTTTCGCAAGCCCGTTATTGCCAAAACCCACCGTGCTGATCGGTGCTGACGGCCCG